>JAVKSW010000483.1:0-2839 GCA_039583505.1 Bryobacteraceae bacterium
GCCGTGAGATGTAGGCGCAGCTATGCATCCTGAACTGGAAACCTTCCTTGACCACGCGTTCGAAGCGGTTCAGCCGATCTCAGCCCAAGTCGGCCGCGTCGTCGTAGAACCGGATTACGAAGTCAGTCCGGCAGGACACGATGCGCGCCATCTCGCCAGTGAGCTAGTCCAGTGTCTGCGGGAGCAGGGGCTCGATCCCGCAGCGCTCGGGTCCCATGGGGGCTTCGAGATCGAGATTCCGGGCAGCTATCGCCTGCTGCGGAAGTATATCCGGCGCATCACGCTGCACCAGGACAAAGCGGACGGCGCATGGGTGGAAGTGGCCCCTCCGGGGAATTGGATCTAAGCCCTCAAATCACCAACGCAGCGCCGGCGAGCGCCAAGTGTCGATCCGTTGACCAGCACGATGTAATCGATCGCTGCTGCATGATCAACAAGCCGTGGGCGTCTGCCAGCGTAAGCCCCTGGTCCGCAAACTTCTTCACGAAGCGACTCACGCCGCTCAGCTGTGAAGCGTCAAAGCCGTGGATGGTCATTGCGAGTTCCTGTATCAGGTTCAAAAATTGCAGCGCCCTCTGCTGGTCGTAGCGACGCAAAAACCAGCCATGACCCTCGGCGATCACGAGAGCTGAAGCAGTCAGCGCGGGCGGCGCGCTGAACAAGCGTTTGAAAAGCGAGTGATACGTGTCCGACCTATCGAGGAACGCAATGAGCGCCGACGTGTCAACGTACGCCTCAGTCTTTCGCGCCATACACGAAGTCGTCAACAGACTGGCTGGAGTTGGGGTCTCCGCTCTCAACCATACCGGCGTAACGCATCCAAGGCTTGTCCCCAGCAGCCGGAAGGTTCTGGCGAATTGCCCGTCGTACAAACTCGGCCACGGAAATCCCGAGTGCTTTAGCTTCCTTTTTAGCCATCTTGTACTCGGTCTCCTCCAGAGTCACAAGCGTGCGGATCATGATATCAGCATGATATCATCGTGATATCACTGAATGGGAACTTAGTGCTAGTCACCATCTCATCTGAGCCTGCCCGGCCGAATTGGCTCCGCGCCCCGGCGCCTGTGGGTGAGAACTACCGGGAACTCAAAGAGCTGGTGACGCGCCTTCAATTGCATACAGTGTGCGAGAGCGCCGCCTGTCCGAATGTCGGCGAGTGCTGGAACCATCGCACCGCCACCTTCATGATCCTGGGCAACATGTGTACGCGCCGCTGCGGATTTTGTGCCGTGCAAAAGGGCGCTCCACTAGCGGTCGATTACGATGAGCCGCGCCGGGTGGCCGAGGCTTGCGCCATCCTCGGGCTGCGTTATGCAGTGATCACGAGCGTCAATCGCGACGACCGGAAGGATGGCGGCGCGGAGCTGTTTGCGTTGACCATCGAAGCCATTCGTCAGCGGGTCGCGGGTTGTAAAGTCGAAGTCCTGGTCCCCGATTTCCAGGGATCGCACGCCGCCATGGACCTGGTTATGAATGCGCACCCCGACGTGCTGAATCACAACACCGAGACGGTGCCGCGGCTTTACCGGCAGGTGCGTCTCGGCGCGCGGTATGAACGGTCGCTCGAAATGCTGCGCTACGCGAAGCAGATTCGCCCGCATATTCCGACGAAATCCGGGCTGATGCTTGGGCTGGGCGAAACGCAAACCGAAGTGCTGCAGGTCATGCGCGACTTGCGCGATCACCATATCGACATTCTCACGCTGGGGCAATACTTGCGTCCTTCGCGGAAGCACCTTCCGGTTCTGCGCTACGTTCCGCAGCAGGAGTTCGACGAATTGAAACACGCCGGACGCGATATGGGCTTCGCGCATGTAGAAGCCGGCCCGCTGGTGCGCAGCTCGTATCACGCGGACAGCTCGCAAGAAGGCGTCACAGCTATCAACTCCTGCGTTCACTAGACCGGGAGCGTCAAAGTAGCGACACAGCCTGGGCCATCCGGCGCGTTGCGCAGGGTGAGCGATCCGTTATGCGCCTCGGCGATTTGCCTGCTGAGCACCAAACCGATGCCCGAACCACCTCGCTTAGTAGTAAAAAACGGGACGAACAAATTCGCCGTATTCGACAGGCCCGGCCCTTCATCGCGTATGTTGATTTCGACAGTGGCCTGCGTGCGCTCATGCCTGACAAACACCCGACCTTGTGTTTCCTGCGCGGCATCCACTGCATTCCGTATCAGATTGATCAAGACCTGCTCCAGCTGGTCCGCATCCCCTTGGATGGTCAACGGCGGGCATTCCTCGTAAAAAACCTGCATTCGCGTTTCAAGACTCGTAACGCGCCGCAGAAGCGCGTTGACCTCCACCGGCGCGAATTTCGGCGCCGGCAGTTTGGCGAGGCGCGCATACGAGCTCATAAAACGGCTCAGCGATTCCGAACGCGACGCGATTACATTCAAGCCTCTGGACATGTCTTCTGCCCAATCATCAGGGCGAGGATCGCTCTTCACCAGGCTCTCGAGGCTCTGCGCGATTGAGCGAATGGGAGTTAGAGAATTATTCAATTCGTGACCGATCACCCGCACTAAGCGCTGCCAGGCCTGCAGCTCCTCTTCGCGTAAAGGACGAGTGAGGTCCGTTACCACCAGGAGCTGGTGCGGAACGCCACCTTCGCGAAAACGGCTGCGGCTGACACCCCAGCGCCCGGTCCCGCCGCCAAACGACCGTTGGATGGTCTGCTCCGGCTCACCGGCTAAATATTCCGCCAACCCAAGGGACGTGGCGTCACGCGTCACGATTCGCTCCGCCGGTTGTCCCAACAACCGTTCCCCAGCCCGATTCACCAGCCGGAGAGATTGCTGCGGATCGAACGCGAAAACAGCAACATCGATCTCTTCCAT
>JAVKSW010000484.1:0-2831 GCA_039583505.1 Bryobacteraceae bacterium
TGGAGCAGAGTCGGCAAGCAGGCGCTGCGCTTTGCCATGACACTCTCCAATGACATCAAGGTCATCCATGTCAACGAAGAGGAGAAGAAGGACGAGTTTTGCGCCAAATGGAGCCAATACGTCGAGACTCCCGCGAAAGCAGGTAATCTCCCCGTCCCCGAGCTGGTCGCGATCAATTCGCCGTATCGTTTCATCGTCTCCCCGATTGTGGATTACGTCGTCCGCCTCGCAAAGGAAAATCCCGATCGCCGTGTCGTAGCCGTCGTGCCGGAATTAGTCGAGAGACGCTGGTACTACTACTTCCTGCATACGCAGCGCGCGGCATTGCTGAAAGCGCAGCTCCTTATGCAAGGAAACGACCGTATCTCCGTTCTCAATATCCCCTGGTATTTAAAGACTTCGTGAGTCAATCTATCCCTCGCAACCTACGCAACTTATTCGATAAGTAGACTAGCGCGTCTTGATTATCAGGGCGTGTACCGCGAAAGCGAATCGCACTTATTCTGTTTCAACACATGGAGTAAGTGACGGTCGCCTCGCCTGCCGGGAATACTTACATGAATCCGCGTCGGTTGCTCCTGATTATCTTCTGCGCATTCGCCACAGCCGTGGCTGTGCACCTGTTTCATCATGAGATCCGGATCGCGCGCGGCATCACCGGCTCTTCAACCGCGTCCCCTGCCAGGGTCCCCGCGTCCGTCCGCGCCTTGCGGCCAAATTATCCTTATTCGGTCATTCCCGGAGGTGCCTATTCGCCCGCCGAGCTTCGCTATGCGATTGCCAAAGACCCGCTCGTGGGCGAGCATTACCGCGACTTCGATTTAAAGAACGCTCGCCTGGTGACGCTCGTCGATGACCGTTATCAGTACGCTTCCTTCCGCCTGCACAATCGCGTTTTCTGGACCCGGAACAAGTTGCGGATACCCAAAGGCGAACTGCTCCTCACCGACGGTCACAACTACGCACGAACCCGCTGTGGAAATCGACTCTCGAGCGCTCCAGGCCCGGCCACCACCGCACAACAGCCTTCGACGCGGATGTTGTCCCTGCCGGCCTTCCGCCCTGAATTGCTCTCCACGGGTGAACTTCAATTCGCTCCTGCGCCGCCAATCGGTGAATTAGCTCAGCAGTTTCCATTGCTGCCGTTCGACATGCCTACGCTCGCGCCTTATCTCCCGGCGTCTCCTGGAAGCCCGGTGCCAATTCTGGCAACGATACCGTTCTTCGCGGCAGCAGGGCCGCCCATGCAAGGCTATCTCCCCGGCGTTCCCGTCGGTGGTGGCGGTTATATACCCGCGGCTCCGGGCCCACCCACGCCCGCCATACCAACTTCCCCGACGTTTCCCATCGTTCCCATACCGCCCGTCATTGCGCAGGTTCCCGAACCCGCCAGTCTCTGTCTGTTCACCATCGCGCTGGCGGTTTCCTTGTGGTGCCTGACGCGCATGATGCGTCCAGTCGCCCGCTCCGATGCTTCGCCTCCTACAGCAGCCGAAAAGTCACCTCAATCGTAACTCTGACGTTCACAGGCTGCCCGTCCTTCGTGCCGGGGTCAAATTTCCACTGCTTCACGGCTTCCATCGCGGTGCGATCTTCCGCGGCGTTCAACCCGCTGACCACGTGAAGCTTGGTTGTCGTCCCCTCCGTCGTGACCACGGTCGAAATCTTCACCGTCCCATCGACGTACGCCTCTTTCGATTTCGGCGAGAACTCAGGTTCGACGTAGTGCACCAGCTTCGGCGACTTCACATCGTCACCTACCTCATAAACTGGAGCGTCGGGTTTCTCTTTCTCGTTCGTGTCCTTGTTGTTCGTGGTCTTCTGCTCGCCGGCTTCGGCGAGCGGAACAACAACCCACGCTAGAGTCATCGACTTCCGGCAGAAAGCTCGTCTGCTTACGTTTAGATACACTACTGGCCTGTCGCAAGGAAAACGCTAGTGACTCTACCCGGCCAAACGGAGCCGTGACCAAAGGGAGCGGTTGCTCTGCTAACGAACGTGCTGCGACAAGCCACTACGCCCTCCCAAAGCAAGCGAGTGCAATGAGAGACGAAACACCACCGCGCCAGGTTTCACCCAGGCAGCATTAAACTGACCGCGGCGCGGTAGGTTCTACCAGAAGCTCCACATTCACCGAGTACAGCGCCGATTTGCCTTCGTGGTCGCTCTGAAAATAAACCCGACGGCTGTCGGGCGAGAACACGGGACAAACAGCGGCGGCGTGACTGGCCCGGTGCTCGCAAAGCGTGAGTTCTCGCTGCGTCGAGCGTAACAGCAGAATCACTGTCGGCTGCGCTTTACTCCGGCTTGCCCCCACAAACACCGACGCATCTCCATTCGGAGCGAACGCCGCGAACTGGCTCGTCCGATCTACGCGGCGTTCTTCTCCGGTCTCGGGAAAAACTTCGTGAACCTCGGAAAAGAGAAGACCCGGACTCGCACCCTCCACGTCGCGCAACAGCAGCAGCGATTGTCCATCCGGCGACCAGAACGGGTTCGATATTCCGCCTTTTGCCAGCAGTTTCGGCTTTGCGCCGCTTGCGGCCGGAAAGGAGACATACCAAAATTCCCGCTCCTGCCCCGATGGTTCGCCGGACGTCTCTCGCCCAAACAGACAGCCCTTGCTGCCCGGTCGAACCAGGCACCACGAGTTCACCTCTTCGGCCAGTGGCCCCTCTCGTCCTTTGAGTTCTTCCAGCCGCCCTTGCCTCACCACCACGAACTCGCCGGATGCCGATTTGCTGAACGCACTCACGCCATCGCCCAGCACTTGCACTCTCTTGCTCGAGAGCGTAATCTCTTTGAGCACCCCTCCGTCCAGCAGATAAAGC
>JAVKSW010000485.1:0-2817 GCA_039583505.1 Bryobacteraceae bacterium
TTCCTGGGCGTGAGCTTGGGGCTCTCGCAAAGGAAGAAGAACGAGGAACCCAAAACGCAAGTCCTGCCGCTTCCCCCGGAGCTGCCGAAAGCGTTATCGACTGAAACCGAAGGCCTCGACTTTCACATTTCGCCGCTGCTCCATACCGGGGGCCTCTCCGCGCAGATTCGCCAAAGCCTCAACGATCTCATCCGCGATACACACGGCGAAACCATCATCCGGCTACGCGCTTTTGTTGCGGGCGCCGGAGACGCGCGCCGCGTGGAAGCCGAAACAGCCAATCTGTTCACCGAGCGCAAGTTGCCTCTTCCTGTGCTATCGGTGCTGCAGATCGGCGCGCTCGGCCAGGAGACCGCCCAGGTTGTCATCGAAGCTGTGGTCGCTACTCACAAGAGCGTCAATCCCAACGGTCTGGCGTTCTACTCCGGCGAGACTGGGCCCTCCTTCGAGCAGGCGCTTGAGCGGTTAAAGGCGAGCGTCGCGGCTTCTGGAGTCGTCCCTGGGAACGTGTTGACGTCCACTTGCTTCACTTCTCAAATCCCCGACAATGACCGTGCGCGAGCGCTGGTTCGGTCCGCCTTTCCGAACACCGCAATCAATATCGTGCAAGCCATTCGCGACCCCGCCTCCGACGAGAGTATGTGCGAAGCGATTGCTCAACTCTCGCAGCCTCCGGCGGAGGGGCTGGTTGTGATTTTAAAAAAATCGCGCGCCACTCTTGTCGATTCGCACGACCTGATCTTCACCTGGCTGCAGCTTTCCTTCGGAAGTTTTCTCGACGACGCTCACGAAGCCTTTGCGCGTCTGCGCCGGTCCGCCTCCGCGTTGCAGCCGGTTAACGCCCCGGTCGAGGTGAATGCCTTCACGCTGGATAGCTACGCGGCATCCGCCCTTCTCAAGACCACTTCCTTCCCGCCGAGCGCGTTTACCGCGCAACTGGTGGAGGGGCTGCCGGCCATTGACGCGTCCGGCGGCATTGAAGCCGTGCTGGCCGCGAAAGTACCGGAACCGGTAACTGTTTCGCGTTGACCATAGACGTACAATTCCGGTTGCGGCTTCTCCGCGCGAAACTTAACCGATGAAACCTCTCATTGCCACTTTCGGCGAGATCATGTTGCGGCTCAGTCCTCCTGGTTTCGAGCGGCTGCTCCAATCTCCCAACCTGGTTGCGACATTCGGCGGAGGCGAGGCTAATGTGGCTGTTTCCTTGGCTCAGTTCGAGGCGCAAAGCCGTTTCATAACGGTTCTGCCGCCGGCTAACCCAGTCGCCGAGACCTTTCTCGGCGAGCTTCGGCGATTCGGCGTGGATGCTACCCACGTCGTTCGCGCGCCCGGCCGGATGGGCGTCTATTTCGTCGAGACTGGCGCCAACCAGCGCCCTTCGAAGGTTCTATATGACCGCGAGTACAGCGCCATTTCCCTGGCTGAACCGGGAACCATCGATTGGGACGCTTCTCTCGCGGGTGTTACCTGGTTTCACGTCACCGGCATCACACCGGCGCTCACTGCCTCGGCCGCGGAGCTCACGCTCGAAGGCGTGCGCGCCGCTCGCCAGAAAAACATTCAGGTCTCCTGCGATCTGAATTACCGGAAGAACCTCTGGAAATGGGGCAAGCAGCCCTCTGAAGTCATGCCGGAAATCCTGAAATTTGCCGATGTCTGCATCGCCAATGAAGAGGATTGCCAAACCGCTATCAACATCCACGTGGATATCGATGTCGAATCCGGCCATCTCGAGCGCGAGAAATACGGCGAGCTTTGCGAGCGCGTCCTGGCCACTTTTCCAAACTTAAACACCATTGCGATCACGCTGCGGGAATCGAAGAGCGCGTCCCATAACCGCTGGTCCGCCTGTCTGCACACTGGCCGGCAGTTCTTTTGCAGCCGCCGCTACGACATAACGCATATTGTCGATCGCGTAGGCGGCGGCGATAGCTTTGCCGCGGGCCTGATCTACGGCCTCACGCACCTGAATTCAGCCGAGGAAGCGCTGGAATTCGGCGTGGCCGCGGGTTGCCTCAAACACTCGCTGCCCGGCGATTTCAACCGGTTTAACGCCGATGAAGTATGGGCGCTCGTGAGAGGCGCCGGATCCGGCCGCGTCCAACGCTGAAAAGCCGCCGCTTGGCACAGGCTCGATACAATCCGGCTCGCTATAATTTGATCTAGGCAATCTCCCTCATGCAGTTTCCTAAGCCGACCGTGTTCGCGGCTGGACTTGGAGTGGCATTCTGTCTGCTCCAGCCGCTTGCGGCTCGACAAAACACGTCCAGCCCGTCGATTGAAAAAGTAGATCCGGCCAAACCCGGGGCCAGCGAAGCCACCATTTCGGTTCCCCCGGCGGACGTGCCCAAATCGGCTGCCGACTCGCAGAAATCTGAAAGCCCTTTCAAAATTCAGGTGAATGAGGTCATCGTTCCCATCACCGTAACCGACGAGAAAGGCCGCTTCGTATCCGACCTCAGTGAAAAAGATTTTCAGGTCTTCGAGGATAATCGCCCGCAAGCCATACGCTTTTTTACGCGCGAACGCAGCCAACCGGTAGTAATCGGGTTCCTGCTCGACATGAGCAATGCCAGCCGCATTCATTGGAAAAATTTCCAGGATGCCAGCATCGAGCTGGTCCAAACCTTGATGCCGGGAGATCCGAAGTACTCCGGCTATTTGATCGATTACGCGCAGGACGCCGAAGTGGCTGTCAATACGGGCACCGATCCGGAGCCGATAGTGGATAAGATCCGCAAGCTGAAGCCGGGCGGCGGATCGGCGCTGTACGACGCCGTCTATCTCGCCTGCACCAGCCGCAAGCTCGTCAAA
>JAVKSW010000486.1:0-2816 GCA_039583505.1 Bryobacteraceae bacterium
GACGACATCGTCGCCCGCGCGCGCACCAACAAACTGCAAGTTCCCGATTTCGAAGGCACCACCATCTCGCTGACGAATCCAGGCACAGTCGGAACACTTGGCTCAGTTCCACGCCTGATGCCCGGCCAGGGAGCAATCATTGCCACGGGCGCCATCGATTACCCTGCGGAATTCGCCGCCGCCACGCAAGAAACGCGCGCGCTGCTTGGTCTCAGCAAGGTGCTGATGATCACGTGTACTTACGATCACCGCATCATCCAAGGCGCGGAGTCGGGCTCATTTCTCGCGAAGCTCCAGCAGCTCTTGCAGGGCGAAGACGGTTTTTACGAAGGCATCTTCCGCGATCTGAAGATTCCCTTCATGCCTGTCCGTTGGCAGACCGATCAGCAGATTGCGCCGGCTCGCTTCGGTTCTGTAAACGCCGATGTTGCCAAAGAAGCAGCGGTCATCAATCTGATCAACTCCTACCGCATTCGTGGCCATCTGCTCGCCAATACCAATCCACTTGGTAGCGATCCTGCCTATCATCCCGAGCTCGACCCTGTCTCGTATGGCTTGTCGATTTGGGACCTCGATCGGCCGTTCCTCGCCGGTGCGGTGAAAGCCCCGAGCGGCGCCATCGGCTCATACATGCAGCCCTACGAGACATTCCGCGAGATTCTCGATCGCTTGCGTTCGACATACTGCGGCTCGATTGGCGTTGAGTACATGCACATTCCCGATCCTGAGCAGAAGCAATGGCTACAGGACCGTATGGAACCCTCGATGAATTTATGGAAACTCGACGATTCCACACGCCAGCGCATCTTGGGACGCCTGATCCAAGCCGAAGAGTTCGAGCATTTCCTGCAAACCCGGTTTGTCGGGCAAAAGCGCTTCGGACTCGAAGGCCTGGAGAGCACGATCGCGGTGCTTGATGAACTTCTGGAGCGGATGGCCAATGAGAATGCTCATGAAGCGGTCATCGGAATGGCGCATCGCGGGCGGTTGAACGTGCTCGCCAACGTTGTCGGCAAATCGATGGTTCAAGTCTTCTCGGAATTTGAAGGCGAGCCCGACCCGGAGAGCGTGCAAGGGTCAGGCGATGTTAAATATCACCTCGGCGCGAGCGGCATTCACCGGTCCACGCAAGGCAAAGAGATCCTGGTTTCCGTCGCCTTTAATCCAAGCCATCTCGAGGCTGTCGATCCCGTTGTCGAAGGGCTGGTGAGGCCCAAGCAGGATCGCATCGGAGACGAAAAACGCGAGCGTGTGATTCCTATCCTGATTCACGGCGATGCCGCATTTATCGGGCAGGGCGTGGTCGCCGAAACCTTACAGCTTTCGCAGCTCGAAGGTTACAAAACCGGCGGTACCATCCACGTTATTACTAACAACCAGATAGGTTTTACGACGAATCCGCTCGAGGGACGCAGCAGCATCTATTGCACCGATCTGGCTCGTTGCGTTCAGGCGCCCATCTTTCACGTCAATGCCGACGAGCCCGAAGCCTGCATTCGAGCCGCGCAAATCAGTTATGACTATCGGCAGCGCTTCAAGCGCGACGTCGTGATCGACATCATTGGTTACCGCCGTCAGGGTCACAACGAAGCGGACGATCCCAGCTACACACAGCCGGTGATGTATCGCAAGATCAAGGCGACGCCGACTGTGGCAACGCAGTACTCCGAACGGGTCGTGCGCGAGAACCTTGTCACCCAGGAGTTCGTCACAAACCTCCGCAATCAGGTTCGCACGCGCCTGAACGACACCTACGACGAAGCGAAGAGGACACGCGAGGAATTCGTTACAGAGGAGTTCGCCGAAGCCCCGTCCGAGCAGGTGCATCAACCAATTCCGTCCACCGCCGTCGATTACAACACGCTGGCCAAAGTGATCGCCGCATGCACTTCGCTTCCGGAAGATTTTCATCTCCATCCGAAGCTGAAGGCTCTGCTGGACCGGCGCCGGGAAGCCATCAAAGGAGCTCCTATCGACTGGGGCTTCGCCGAAACGCTGGCGTTCGGAAGTCTTGTTCTGGAAGGTACGCCCGTTCGTCTGGCGGGAGAAGACGTTTCGCGCGGCACCTTCACGCAACGGCACCTCGAATTCAGCGATTATGAGACGGGCGAGATTTACACGCCTTTAAAACATCTCGATAAGGGCCAGGCGAAGTTCGAAGTGGTGGACAGCTTGCTCAGTGAATTCGCCGCGATGGGCTACGAATTCGGCTACAGTGTTGCCGATCCGCTTACCCTCGTGATGTGGGAAGCGCAGTTCGGAGATTTCGTGAACGGCGCTCAAATCATCATCGATCAGTTCATCGTCTCTGCTGAAGTCAAGTGGAACCAGCCGAGCGGCATCGTTCTCCTGCTGCCTCATGGCCTCGAAGGACAAGGCCCGGAGCATTCGAGCGCTCGCATCGAACGCTTCCTTCAGCTTTGCGCGGAAGACAATATCCAAATATGCAACTGCACTACTCCCGCGCAGTACTTTCATCTACTGCGCCGGCAGATGTACGGCGGCAAAGATCGCCGTGGCATCCGCAAGCCGCTCATCCTCTTCACTCCGAAGTTTCTCTTGCGCTATGCCAAGGCGGCTTCGCGATTAGATGAGCTGACCAGCGGCGCTTTCCAGGAAGTAATCGGTGATTCGCAATACCTCGGCGGCCACATTCAGCGAATCCTTTTGTGCTCGGGCAAGATTTACTACGATCTGCTGAACAAGCGCGAAGAGCTGCGGCGCAACGATGTAGCCATTATTCGCCTGGAGCAGCTCTATCCATTTCCTCTACAGCAACTGACCGACATTCTGCGCCGCTACTCCGACGGTGCGGA
>JAVKSW010000487.1:0-2799 GCA_039583505.1 Bryobacteraceae bacterium
CCGTGCGGATCGGGAGTGTTTGCAATTTCTAACGCGCCCATACGCCCAGTTGGAGCGACGGTCTAGAATTCCAGTTGCAGTCGGAGATTACCACTACGCGGCGGCGCGATGGCGGTTCCGGAAAACAGGCCGGCGAAGTCGATCACGTTTAAATTATTGGTCACATTTTCCACTTCGCCCTGCAGGCGAAGAACAGATTTTTCGTGTTTCCACAAATCGGCGCCTGCGCTGAAATCCAGCGAGAAATTGGGCCGGACGCGACCAGAGGCGAAATTGACACAGCTGATAATTTGCGAGCCGTATTCCGCAGTCAAGGCGCCAAGACCGGCGTCGCCACTAATTTCGACCGGCAATCCGCTGCCGTATTCGGCGGAAGCTGCTACCCAAAAGCGGCGATAAATTTGATAGCGGGCCCGCGCTCGAGCGGTGTTGCGCTGATCCTGTGAAATAGGAAAACTGCTGGCGGCGCCGAGAACTCCCTGGGCATCACTGCCGAGAAAGAGTCCGCCCGCTACCGGGAGCTGCGCGACACCGATCAGGTTTGAGTAGCTGAGGAAGCCGGAGAGATTGCCCCAATGCGGGAGTTCGAGCTTCACGTCCACTCCGCGCACTTGCGCGCTTCGAAAGGCGATGGGGAAACTGATACCGGTGTTGAGAAAAAGATCGTCATCGGCGAAATCAAGAAACGCGCGACGGTAGAAGCTGACATCCAGGCGAGCCTTTTTCGCGATCGCCTGGCTGAGTCCCGCCTCGAGATAATTGCCTCGCGAGGGTTGAACCGGGATGCGCAGCACTTCCGGATTTAATTGATCCACTTCGGGCGAACTGGCCAGAAGCAGGTTTTCGATGGCGGGTGTTTGGAACGCCCGGTCATAGGAAAATCGCCAGACCGTGCCGGTTCGCGGGACGTAATAAGCCACGCCCAGGCGCGAACTGAACGCGTGATCGCGCACGACGAGCGAGTAGTGATCCCAACGCAGGCCCGCACTCAGAGTCAGATTGCCGAGCCGGATGCTGTCCTGCGCCCATAACGCCTGCTCGCGATCGAGCCGACGATCGAAGAATCGGAAAGCAGGAGGCGTGGCTGGATCGAAGAAAGAGGGATCGGTGATTCGATATTGCAGCGCCTCGCTCACCGGGGCATACATCGCGTCGCCGCCGACGTCGATATCGTGCCTGCCCTTGTGCACGGCGAGGCTGGTATTCAAATAGCTGCGGCGGAATCCGCGCTGCTGGAAGGCAATGATGGGCGTGGAAAAAGGATTGGACCAGAGATTCGCCGAGAGATCCTCGACCACAGCCCTGATATTGAGCAAGAGACCGGGCGAGAATTCATGGGTCCAGGCAGCCTGTCCGAGATCTTCCGGCGCACTCCGGTTTTGGAGCTGGCCGGCGGCTTGCTGCAGATTCTCATTCGGCACTTCGAACGCAGTTTGCCGGCGATGAAAAGCCAGATGGACGCGGTCAGCATCGCTCAGATCCTGATCGTACGCGCCGCCGAGGGCGTCGGATGTACCGTTATTGGTGAAATTTCCAAGCACCGGAGGATCGAGATAGCGATCGGTATGATCGCCGGAAGCGGTGAGAGTGAGTGCGCTATGAGCCCACCCATAGGTGCCGGAGAGAAGCGCGTCTTCGGTTCCGAAGCTGCCGCCGCCAAACTCGGCAGTTCCATGAACTCCTGGGCGCAGGTCGCGTGAGGTGACTACATCCACAACGCCGCCGAGCTTGCGGCCGTATTCGGCGGGGAAATTACCGGTGAGCACGCTCATTTCGGAAACTTCGCTGGCTTGGAGATCCGGAGCAAAGCCGGGTGAACGATTTTCATCCATTGGCACGCCATCGACGACAAACAGCGTTTGGTATTCAGAGCCTCTGGGATGCAGGACGGCATTTCCTTCAAACAACCAGCCGGGCTGCATGTTTATCAGGTCGAGGAGCCCGCGCGCCGGGGTGGAGGATTGCTGTTCGCGAAGCTGCCGCGATCCGACCGCGTAGGTGACGCCCGTTCGGTGAGGATCGAGCAGAGTTGAGGAATCGCTGACTACTATTTCCGTGGAGGCGGCCGTGAGGTTGAGCTGCACATGGATATCGAGCGGGACCTGGGAACGGATCTCGACAATTTTCGAATACGGGGTGAACCCGGCGTGTTCGACAACAAGACGATACAGGCCAAAGGGCAATTTCTGGAAGGTGAACTGACCGGCATCGTTGGTGTTGAACTCGCGCCGGGTCTGCGAGGATTCGCTGCTCAGGGCGAGAGAAGACGGAAGCGCAAGGCCGGTCGCGTCGGTTACGGAAACGCGCACCTCTCCGGTTTCGAGCTGGGCGCAGGCGAATGGAGCGGCGAGCAGGATGAGAGATAGGAATGCCGTGAGGCGGCGGAACATATGGAGGCGCTTCATCGCAAACAATTTTCAGCGCCAATCTTGCGCACCGTGGTAGATGTGCAGGATTTCGACGGTTTCAGCTTTCAATGAATAGACTACGACGTAAGGGAGCGGCGTAACGGCCAATTCTCTTGTGCCACTGCGGTGGCCGGGTCTCCCCAAATTGCTGTTGAAAGCGCGTCAGCGAAGCGGCTGCTTTAACGTGTCCTTTGAGTCTTGGCGATTTTGCGAGAATCTCGCCTGCTTTTTCCATTTTCTCCAAAGCTACCCGATGTGGAAAACCTTTGTCTAGCATAAAGTCATCCACGATGAAACGGTAGGAACGCTGCAATGACAGAAAGCCATGCACTTCTTAGAGCCAGAGACTATGGAGATTCACCTGGGTCCCGATACCGAAACGCAGCTTCAG
>JAVKSW010000488.1:0-2798 GCA_039583505.1 Bryobacteraceae bacterium
TCAGATACTTCCTCACCTGATGGCGTATGTACGCGAAGTCTTCGAATCTTGAATTCAACAGATCCAGCACGAAGATGGTTACGGGCGCTTTACCCGCCGGATTATCCTCCGCGGCATTCACATCCGCCACATGCGATTCGGGGGCCTCGAACGAGAAGATAGCCTGCTGCTTCTTACTTTCGAGAATGGTGAAGTCTTGCTTGGTCAAACCCGTCACCACCGGGCGCCCCTTGCTGTCCAACACCGTCACATCCAGAAACACCAGGCGCGACGTAACGCGGAAGGTAGGCGCATTTGACGCTCCTGGCTGCACCTGCGCTTTCACCGGTAGCAAGGAAAACACGCCCAGTAGAATCGCCGCGCTGAAAGACGCTCGCGTGGATAGCAGGACCATCCTCGCTCTCAGCTTACTCCTCGCGCAGCTTACCCTAATCGTGCCGAAGGGCTTCCATGGGTTGAATGCGCGTGGCAGAGCGGGCCGGCAAAAAAGAGGCTGCCAGAGTTGCCACGATCAGCAGTCCAGGCACGAGCGCAAACAGTAGCGGATCGCCCGTACCCATGCCTTGCATGCGACCGGCGAGCGTGCGGCTGGCCAGTATGCTGAGCCCGAGTCCCACCATCAGGCCTACCGCCAGTACGCGGCCCGTCGCAGCTAGCACGAGTCTCAAAACATCGCGCGGATTCGCGCCAAGCGCCATGCGTATGCCGAACTCGCGCGTCCGGTGCTCCACCGAATAAGAGACCACGCTGAACACGCCCGCGGCGGCTAGCAGCATGCCGACTGCTCCGAAAACGCCGAACAGGAATGTGCTGAAACTTTGATAAGCGGTTGCCGTATCGAGCCACCCTTCGAGCGTTCGGGTCAATGTAATCGGCTGATTCCTGTCCACCGCCCTCACTGCGTCCCGAGCCGGACCCATCAAGGCGTTGGGGTCTCCGCTGGTTCGGGCAATGATGAAAGCACTCGGCGGCACGAGAACCGAATAGGGAATAAACATCGCCGGCATGGCTGGTTCATTCAGGCCGCGATTGCGCGCCGAACCGACTACACCTACAATTTCAAACGAGTTGTTGAACTGCGGTGGCTTCAGGAACTGGGGTGGGATCGGCTGGCTGAAGAGATCCACCTGAATGTGACGGCCCAGCGGGTCTTTGCCTCCGGTAAAGTCGCGTTTCACCATGTCGTCGCTGATCACCGCGACCGAACGGCCCCGTAAGACGTCGGCTACAGCCAGATCGCGACCGCGCAACAGCTTCGTACCAACCGCTGCGAAGTAGCCGTCCTGCACCAGGTTGACACGAACATCGGGAGCCTGTGTCGCCGGCCGGTCATCGAAGATGGCCCTTGTGCGAAAGCCGTTGTAGGGCGGCGGACCGGCACCACTGAGTGCCACCGCTTCCACTCGCGGGGCACGCCGCAGCAGGCCCACGATGTTCTGGTAGAACGCTAAACGGCTGGCCCATTGGGTATAGCGGCCTTCGCCCAGCGGCATCAGAAAAGTCAAAGCGTTCCGCGGGTTGTATCCCAGCTTCTGGCTCTGCAACGCGAACAACCCGCGGATCGCCATGCCTGCGCCAGTCAATAGCACCAATGACAAGGTGATCTCCGCGACCATCAGCGCGTCATGCAAGCGCCGGCGCCGCGCTCCGACGCTGGTTCCGCGACCCGAGCCGCGCAAAGTATCGGCTTGTGTTTCGCCCGATGCTTGGACAGCGGGAGCAAGTCCGAAAATAAGTCCCGTCAGGACAGAAGCGCCCGCGGCAAACCACAACACCGGCCAATTCAGCGCGATGATCGCTTCGTGTGGAATGGAATATTCAGGCATGAGTGCAATCACCGCGCGTACGCCTCCGTAAGCCAGCGCGATGCCGAAGACGCCCCCGAGTAGCGCCAGCAGAACGCTCTCGGTCAGCAACTGGCGCACCAATCGCATGCGTGTTGCTCCGATGGATACCCGTATCGCCATCTCACCTTCGCGCGTGGCCGCCCGCGCCAGCAGCAGATTAGCGACGTTGCCGCACCCGATCAGCAGCAGCAGTGTTACAGCGCCGAATAGCACCAGCAGCGTGGTGGCAAACTTCCCGAGAATCCCTTCATTCACATTCAGAAATTTCGCCTTGAATGCGCCCTCCGGGTACACGTAGCGCGGCACTTGCCTGCGAAACTCCTGGAAGATGGGCTGAAACTCGGCGTTGATCTGGTTCTGGCTCACCCCCGGCCTGACGCGGTAAAACACCCTTACAGACTGAACGCCATTCGCTTTCATATCCATCGGCACATACACGTCTTCGTCCATCCAGGTGAAGCGAATGGGCAGCACTCCGATAATGGTGTAGACATCGTCGTTCAGCCGGATCTTCTGGCCCAGGATGTCCGGCCTTCCTTGGAACACGCCCTGCCAAAATTTGTAGCTGACCACTGCCACCGGATCCGGCGCCGCGTTGCGAGGCTGATTCTTTGCCGTGAACGCGCGGCCAAAGAGCGGCGGCACGCCGAAGAAATCGAAAAAATTCGAAGAGCAATGCGCGCGCTGCACGACTTCGGCCAATCCGGTTCCAGTCATCACGGCCTCTTGGCTGTCGATTGCCGCCGCGTCCTCCATCGAGCGTAGGCGCGACTTTAACTCGATTTGCGCTTTGGTGTAACCGACGCCCCAACGGGGATCCTTCTTACTGGCGAGAACCACTTGGCCGATCCGGTCAGCCGCACGATAAGGATAAGGGTCAATGAGGACCGCATACACCACGCTGAAAATGGCTGTGGTTGCGCCGATGCCCAGGGCAATTGAAAGAATGGC
>JAVKSW010000489.1:0-2798 GCA_039583505.1 Bryobacteraceae bacterium
TACCGCTTACGGTGAGCGAGGCCGGGCTGGGATCGAAGATCGAGGTGCCGACCATCGACGGCCGCGCGATTCTCAAGATTCCGCAGGGTACCCAGAACGGGCAGAAGTTCCGGCTGCGCGACAAGGGCGTGTTCAATGCGCGCAAGAACTCGCGCGGCGATGAAATTGTCGAAGTAGTTCTGCGATCGCCGGACGTACACAACGAACGGACGCGAGAGCTGCTGCGGGAACTGGCGCAGGTGCAGACCGACGATGTGCGTTCCGGGATTTGGAGCCAGGTGCAGCAGCCGGCGGCCTAGACAGAGCGAATCACGATGACAAAAAAGAAGGGCAAAGCGGCTTACATGATCTCGGCCGTGGCCGAGCAATACGCGATTCATCCGCAGACCTTACGTCTGTATGAGCGGGAAGGATTGCTCGCTCCCTCGCGCAGTGACGGGAATACACGGCTCTATACGGACGAAGATCTGGCGCGGCTGGAAGTGATTCTGCAATTGACGCGCGAGCTGGGCGTGAACCTGGCGGGCGTGGAAATCATTCTGAACATGCGCGAGAAGATGGAGGCCATGCAGCAGCAGATCCAGGGGTTCATCGAAACTCTGAACCAGGAGCTGTCGCAACGGGCACAACGGGCTGCTCCGGCGTCGGTGGATAATCACTCACTCGTGCCGGTGATTCAGTTCCACTCGCTGGTGGCGCGCGCGGAGGCGAAGCGCTCGCCGGAGACGAAGCGCAGAGCCCGGTAAGCCGTGACAGCTTCCGCGGCGCTCGTCTTCGATCACGGGGAGAATTGAACCGCTTTTTGATAGAACTTTTTGGTAGAACTTTTTGGTAGAACATGGATAACGTCAGGAGCGCCGTCATCGGAGTAACTTATGAGTACGATAAGCAAAGCCCGATTCATGAGTCCCGCCATCTTGCTTGCCTCTGTCGTTTGCAGTTATGGGCAGGCGGGCGTTGAGTCAACCAATTCTCGCGCGTTGATTAAGCAGGGTAATGCCGCATTGGCGCAGAACCGGCTTCACCAAGCAGCGGAAGCTTTTCAAAGAGCAATCGATCTGAATCCGTCCTCCGCCCAAGCGCATGAACAATTGGGGGTGACATTATTGAGAGAAATCAATGCGGGAAATGTTAGACCGTCGGCCGATTCCGACGTATCGGACCGCGCTGAGAGTCACCTGAAACAAGCAATCGAGCTGGCCCCCTCTGCGCCGAGGCCGCTTATTGAATTATCGGAGTTGGAGGCGGTTCTTGCCGAACGCTCGGCGGATCCGACCGAGAGATCCGATCGATATAGAAGCGCGCAGGATCTGCTGAAACAGGTGCTGGCTCTGGAACCAGGCAAGGCGGACGTCTATTTACACCTGGCAACATTGGAACGGGACGAATTCGGCCCCGCCATTCAGCAGGCCAAGGCAGCCTCTGGCGCGAATGCCGGTCCTCTTCCGGATTCCAACCTCCGTCGTTCCCTTCAACGGCAATATGGCAGCCTGATCGACGACGCAATTGGGAATGCGCAGAAGGCGTCGGAGTTAGACGCCAATTCCCCCAGGCCGCTGATACTTGTGGCGCGCCTGCTTCGAGAGCGCGCTGTTATCCGCGATACGGCAGAACTGTACACCAGCGACATGCACTCCGCCGAGGATTGGCAGCAGCAGTTCCTGGCCGTCGGAGGCCATCTTGACCCCGCAGCGAGATAAGACGGTTCTCCAATGATGAGGCTTTCGTTAGACGTTCTGCCAGTCAGGATGGATCCAAGGTCGCCGATACGGCCGGCGCAATAAGCGGTTGGCCTGTTCATCTCCCTCGATGGCCTGCCGCTTCGAATCCCACTTGACCGACCGGTCAAGCGCTAGAGAGTTGTTGGCCAGAATGCAGGAAGCGGTTGAGATGTAGCCTTCCTCGATATCCGATATCGGCCTGCGGCGGGTGTCGATGGCCGCCAGGAAATTCTTCATGTGGTAGCGAACAGCCGGGGCTACATGCCGTTCCAGATCTTTCTCCGTCTTGTCTTCGGGATACTGTTCCAACTCATAGGTCACGTCGCGGTGCACAGGATTTTCACCGCCAAGCGGAATGAAATCGTACCCGTATACATCCACTTTCAAGGTCGCCTTGTCTCCGTAGAACGTTGCACCCCAGGGATGCTTCGGATCGCCAGCTTCCCCCCACGACCGGTGCTGCCAGATCACCTTAACGTTGGGGAAATCGAATGTCGCCGTTTGCGTATCGGTAATGTTCGCCTTACTGGCTTTGTCCACCAGAATGCCACCGCTCGAAGCCACCTGCGTCGGCCAGCCAAGCCCTAACATCCACCTGGTCATGTCCAGCATGTGCACGCACATGTCGCCTACGATGCCGTTGCCGTACTCCATGAAGTTACGCCAGGTGCGCGGATGTACCAGATTGTTGTAGGGCCGCAGCGGCGCTGGACCCGTCCACATCTCGTAATCGAGGTATTCAGGCGGATTTGTGTCCGGTGGATTCTCACTAGCTCGCATGTGGTAGTAACAGTAGATCTCCACGAGGGCAATTTTGCCCAGGCGGCCTTGCTCAATGTAGCGCTGTTTAGCCTCGACGATGTGCGGTGTGCTCCTGCGTTGCAGCCCGACCTGCACCACGCGGCTGTGTCTTCGTGCAGCAGCCAGCATTGCGCGCCCTTCCTCGACGTCCACGCTGATCGGCTTCTGCACGTAAACGTCGGCACCGGATTTAACGGCTGCGATCATGATCAGCGCATGCCAATGGTCGGGCGGGGCGATCAGCACGATGTCAAGATCGCGCTCCGCGAGCATGTC
>JAVKSW010000490.1:0-2797 GCA_039583505.1 Bryobacteraceae bacterium
ACGAAGACGCCGTCACGGGTCTGGCCAGCGTTTATTCGGATCGCGGCGATGCAAAGAGCGCTTCGGCGCTGCTCGAGAAGCTGACGCAGAAGAATCCTACAGCACGCGCTTATCTGAGCCTGGCGAATAATTACGAATCGATGCGGCAATACTCGATGGCCGCGGATGCATATACGAAGGCGCTCGATTTAGATCCTTCGCATGACGACTGGAAGGCGGCACTGGCGCAGGACCAGGCACTTGCGGGGCAGTATGAGGCCGCGCTGAAGACCTATCAGGATTTGGCGGCGGCTAATCCGCAGGACCCGGAAGCCTATCTCGGGATGTCGGAAATTTATCTCGAACAGAAGAATTTCCCGCAAGCGCATCAGATGATCGATAAGGCGAAAGGACTCGACCCGGACAACATCGAGGTCCGGTACCGCGAAGTTCTCCTGCTGGAAGCCGAAGGCAAGACCGCCGAGGCGATCGGCGATTTGAAAACAATTCTCGATGCCACAGCGAAACGCAATTACGATGCACCTCAGCGCGGGGTACGGGCGCGGATGCTGGAGAAGCTCGGAGATCTGTATCGGACTAATGAGCAATATGACCAGGCGGTCGACGCGTTTCGCGAAATCGGCACTCTCGATCCGGACCTGGCAGCGCGCGCGGAGGCGCAGGTCATCGATACGTATCGCATCGCCAAGGATTACACCAAAGCTCAACAGGCCGGCGATGCGGCGGTGAAGAAATATCCGAATGACAGGACCGTGCGCGAGGTTCGCGCCCAGTTGCTGGCCGACCAAGGGAAGACGGATCAAGCCATTGTGGAGCTGAAAAAGCTGCTGGATGGAAAAAACGATCGCGAAACATACCTGGCAATGGCAGACGTTTATCAAAAGGCGAAGAACTACGGCGAAATGGGCAAGGTTCTGGACGAAGCCGAGAAACTGTCCCAGACCAAGGCAGACCAGGCGAACGTCCTGTTCGAGCGTGGGGCCATGTATGAGCGCCAGAAGAAGTATGAAATGGCTGAGAGGGTGTTCCGGCAGGCGCTGGAGGACGAATCGCCCAGCGATCCTCTGTACGCTTCCACGCTGAACTATCTCGGCTACATGCTGGCCGACCAGAATACGCGGCTGCAAGAGGCGCAGGATCTGATCAAGAAGGCGGTCAATCTGGACCCCAACAATTACGCGTTTCTGGACAGTTTGGGATGGGTTTACTACAAGCTGAATCGGCTGGATGAAGCCGAGCAGCAGCTCACCAGATCGCTGCAGCTATCCGGCAAAGATCCGACCATCCACGATCACCTCGGCGACGTTTACTTCAAACAGGGAAAGATCAAGGAAGCGATCGCGCAGTGGCAGTCCTCGCTCAAGGCATGGAACGCAAGCTCGCCGGGCGATATGGAGCCCGAAGAAATCGCAAAAGTTCAGAAGAAGCTGGACAACGCGCGAGTGCGGTTGGCAAAAGAGCAGGGCCCGAAACAGAGCAATCCGTAGCGCATCGCGAGTTATTGCAGGACAAATTCGAGCGAGCGAGGCACCGACACGTTTCCGACTTCGTCCTTGGCCCTGAACTCGACCGTGTAAAATCCCGGCTCCAGTTTCTCGAACGGCATTCTCAGCCCGACCGGAATTACTGGATTTCCGGCTTTGCTGTAATTCAGTACGTTCACAAGCCCGGTGTCTAACTTTTGCTGGCCGGTTTTGCGGTCTACTATGCGCATCTCAAGCCCGACCTTTGGCGGCTTTGCTTCCAAGAGCAGCGGTTCATAAATTTCCAGGTAGACGGCCGCCCGGTCAGTCTTCTTGAAGACGGTAGACCCTGTCGGAACCAACTCCATTCCTTGACTCACCAGCGGCTTCCGATCATCTAACAACGCAGCCTCCAGATTGAGATCCAAATCGGCCATGCGATGAATGTCCTTGCTGAACGCGACCCCGCTGATGCCGAACTTCTTCGGATCGTACGCATCGATCACCAACGGAGATTGCACCTTTCCAAAGCCGGCGCCGCCTGAGGTGAAGACCACCTTCAGATCGTACTTGCCGGACCCGATATCGAACTGCGTCTCATAATGTACGAGGCGGTTTCGAAACTCCTCCAGCTCCTTCTTGTTTTCGAAGTCGAACTTGACGGTGTCGCTGAAGCGCGCCGCTACTGTGCCATCGCTTTCCGAGGCAATCCCCAGTACATTCATCTCCGAGTGCAGCTTGCCCTTTTGCTTCTCGAACTGGAGACCGGCCGGCGCTATCTCCATGGCGACATCGACGCGGGCGGTATTGGCCGCGGTATAGAAGAACGGGGCCTCCATTGCGGCAGTGACATTTCCCGCAGCAGCGGCCGACGCGCGAAGCTCCAGATTTTTTTCAACCGCGGTTCCCGCCAGCAGATCCTGTGGTTTGGTATCGCAGTAGCCGCTGCGTGCCCGGACATTCGATCCGCCGCGCTCCACCTTTACCTTCAATTCGTGGCAGCTGCCTTCCTTCGATTCAAGCGGCGTGTAGCCCAGCACATAGTACTCGTTCTGCTCCTGTGCGATCTTTTGCAATCCCCCGACCAGATCGTTCGTGTTGACGATCATGAAGCCTCCGGTTCCGCTCGCCAGCGCGTAAAGAACTTCCTGATTTTTGAGGACGTTCGGCATCGGCGGGATCAGCGATCTCGGCTGATTGCCGTATAATCCACCGTTCGACATGCCCCGGCTGGCTGCGTTGTAGCCACCCGAGCCCGGTCCCCGGCCGCCCGCCGGTCCAGAGGGTACGTTTCCGCTCGATCGTCCGCCCGTGCCACCGCCCGCTCGTCCGCC
>JAVKSW010000491.1:0-2797 GCA_039583505.1 Bryobacteraceae bacterium
AGGGGCAACTCGCGCTGTAGCTCATCCGATAATAGTGGGTATGGAAGATGTACTGACGGTTGCCGGGAGGACGTTCCAATCGCGACTGTGGGTGGGGACGGGCAAGTATCGCAGCAAGGCGCTGATGGCGCGCTGCCACGCGGCATCGGGCACGGAAATGGTCACACTTGCGGTGCGGCGGGTGAATTTAACGGATCGATCGAAGGAATCGGAGCTGGATTATATCGACCGGAGCAAAATTCACATCCTACCCAATACCGCGGCGTGCTACACGGCGGAAGATGCAATCCGGACGGCGCGACTGGCGCGTGAGGCGGGGCTGTCGAATTGGATCAAGCTGGAGGTGATCGGGGACCAGAAGACGCTGTTTCCCGATAACGAGGGCCTGCTGGAAGCGACGCGTGTGCTGGTGAAAGAAGGATTTGTGGTGCTGCCGTATACCACGGACGATTTGGTGAACGCGCGCAAGCTTGTCGAGGCGGGTGCGGCGGCGGTGATGCCGCTTGCGGCGCCGATCGGCTCCGGGTTAGGAATTCAAAACATAACGAACCTGAAAATTCTCCGCGAGGCGATTACGGAGGTTCCGCTGATTGTGGATGCAGGCGTGGGAACGGCATCGGATGCCGCTATAGCGATGGAACTGGGTTACGACGGTGTGCTGCTGAACACGGCGATCGCAGAGGCGGAAGATTCCGAACGCATGGCATACGCGATGAAGCTGGCGGTTGAAGCGGGACGAGCGGCGTTGCTCGCCGGACGCATGGCGAGGCGGGAGTACGCGGTGGCGAGCAGTCCCTTAGCGGGAACGATTGCGACGGGCGCGGGACGATAGCCGCGAACGCCGGCGACAATGATTATCTCCAGGCGATGGAGCAGTGAACCAGCACGTCGTCTTTATACTTGCGAGTGATCGATAGGTTTTCCGCGACAACGAGCTGGGTTCGGTCTAAGCCATTCCACACTACATGGCGCGTTGCGTGCACCATCGCCTCCGCTGGCGCCAATTCACCGATGAACCGCTCCAGAACGTCGGGGTTCAGCACAGCGGCATTCGACGGATTCTCCACCAGATGCTTATAGGGATCGAAATCGATGCGCGCCAGAGATCCGTTCGCTTTGTACATAACACCCACATCGATATTTCCGCGCGTCGAAAACTGTTGATATTCCGGCAAGCCATAGCTTTTTTGTAGAGCGAACGCTACGTCGCCAGCGGCGTCGAAGCAACTCTGCGGCAGACCGGTGAGCGTTACGGCAACCGTGTCATTCCTGCCGCCGGTCCATAGGTATTGGCGCGACAGATGACATCCGTTGTACGTTGTTTGGAGGTCCGATATGCGCGACATCACTGCCATGATCGACTTACCGTTCCCACTCATAATTCCAGGAGCAATCATTTGCAATACGGCGTCGACGGCTTGGCTGTCCATCGGGGCTGTAGAACGGGCGGGTTCGCCGGACGATCCAATCTGAAGCGCCATCACGTGGCCGGATGTATCGTATTCGATGCTTACCAGGATGTGACCGGGTATCCGAAACTGTTGGGTGTGCGGGCGCCCAAGCCGGGATAGAAACGCACTCGGGGTCTGAGCTGCTACTGAAATGCAGGCAAGCAACAAAAGACCCGTAGCGGCGCGGACCATATGAGAGCATATACGTGGTTCTCAGACAACGCGTTTCTTCCGAGTGGAGATGATGACCATCGGACAAGATCTTCGATACTCCTGGCGCAGTATTCGCGGGAGCCCGGGGTTCGCGGCTGTGGCGATTGCCACGCTGGCGCTGGGGGTGGGAGCGAACACGGCGATTTTCAGCGTGGTGAATGCAGCACTGCTGCGACCGCTGCCATTCCGGCAGGCGGGACAGTTGGTGGCCATCGCGGAACAAACGAAAGCGCTGGGTTCCTCTCCTGGGCAGTGGGTCAACGGAATGCATTTTCTGGAGTGGCGCAGGGAGCTGAAGTCGTTTCAAGCTTTGGCGCTGCTGGATGGAGTGGTACGAAACCTGACTGGAAGCGGTGAGCCGCAGCGGCTGATTGGGGCGCGCGTGTCGGCTAGTTTGTTTCCGATGCTGGGCGTGCAGCCGGAGCTGGGACGGACGTTTCGCGAGGACGAAGACAGTCCGGGTGCAGAACACGAAGTGGTGATGAGCCACTCGTTGTGGGTCCGGCGTTTTCATGCCGATCATTCGATTCTGGGCAAGGCGATACTGCTGGACGGCGAGCCCTATCAAGTGATTGGGGTCATGCCTGCAAATTTGCCGCAGGCGGGAGCGGGGGGAGTGGCGTGGTCTCGCGAACGCACGGAGTTCTGGGTACCATTCGCGCTGCGCAATAACGAACTTTACACGTTCGGAGACTTCGATTACGAGTGCATCGGCCGTTTGAAGACGGGTGTTTCGGTGGCGCAAGCGGCGGCGGAACTAAACGGCGTGCAGGCCCACATTGCGGCTACGATTCCGGAGAAACCGGACCTGGAAGCCAAGGTGACTCCCTTAGAAGCGCAGGTGACGGGGCGATCAGGACGAGCGCTGGTACTGCTGTTCGCAGCGGTTGCGATGGTATTGCTGATCGGATGTGTGAATATTGCGAATTTGCTGATGGCGCGCGCGGCGGGACGAGCGCGAGAGTTCGCAATACGAGTCGCTGTGGGAGCACAGCGCAAAGATCTTCTTGCGCAAGCATTGACCGACAGCTTCGTGCTGGCTGGCTTGGGCGGCGCGCTGGGGCTGGCGCTGACTTACGCGACGTTCGGTTTCCTGATCGCTCATGCGCCGGCCGATCTTCCCAGGCTCGATG
>JAVKSW010000492.1:0-2794 GCA_039583505.1 Bryobacteraceae bacterium
TTCCCTACATCGGCACGCAATCGGGGAAAGATCCATCCAAACCGTTTGCCGCTCAGATCGATGAGATTGTCCGCGTATACAACGAAAAATATTTTCCGGCGTGCGAGCGCAACCACGTCCGCATCCTGTGGGAGCCCTACCCGGAAGCGCCCAATCTCGCCACCAGTCCAGTCGGCTTCGAAGCGCTTTTCAAAGCGTTTGGCAACTCACCTTACGTTGGGCTTCAATATGACCCTTCGCATCTGGTGCGCCAGTTCATGGATCCGATCCAGACTGCGCGAGATTTCGTGGACAAGATCTACGATGTGCATTTGAAAGACACCGAAATTCTTTGGCCGGTTTTGCGCGCCGGTGGTATCAACCCGGTGAATAACGCGCGCTGGTGGCGCTATCGCATTCCCGGCATGGGTTCCATCAACTGGCGCGAGTTCTTCAGCGTGCTTCAGGACGCAGGTTATTCCGGAGCCATGAGCATCGAGCACGAAGACCCGCTTTACGGCTCAGGCAGTAACCAGGGCCCCGATTTCAGCGACGCATTCAAAGTCGGTTTCATCATGGCGAAACGTTATCTAGCGCAGTATGTTCCATAAGAGCATGTCGCCCTAAAATCCGCGCGGAAATCCGCACAGAAAAATGTTATGCAAACGATTGCACTAAGAAGTAATCGCGGATATACTGCCCGTAGTTTTGCGTTGAGGGTTTTAATCGCGGCGGATCATTCGGGGGTCGAAGGGACGCCGCCCGTAAGGAATTTTGTCTCTATGTGGAGGGAGTTTTCCATGAGGAATAGCATCTTGGCGAAGGCCTCGTGCCTTTGCGCCGCCTTAGCAATCTACGTTGTCTTTTCCGTGGCCGCGTTCGCGCAAACCGACGTTGGCACAATTACAGGTTTCGTTCGGGATCCATCCGGCGCCGTGGTGCCGAATGCCAAAGTGACGGTCAAGAGCGAAGCCACCGGCGAGTCGCACACCGCCACAACCGACACGCAGGGTCACTATGTGGTCACCAACCTGCTTCCCGGCTCGTACGACGTGACTGCCGAAGCGAGCGGCTTCAAGAAATTCGAAAGTACCCACAACACGCTAGCGGCCAATTCGACGATCGCGCTCAACGCCGATCTGACTGTAGGGCAGGCGACGGAAACCGTCGAGGTGAGCTCGACCGCCGAAACCTTGCAGACCCAATCCGGTGCCGTGCAAAGCGAAGTGACGGGGACGCAGGTCCAGAATGAGGAACTGAACGGACGCGACCCGATTTACGCGGCGCAGTTCCTGGCCGGAGTTCGCAGCAGCAGCACACTGGGAGATTTCAACGGCCGGGGGCCCCAGGGGCAGCCCTTTCAAATCAATGGTGCGCGATCGTGGGACACGCTGGTGACCGTCGATAGCGCTCCGGCCGTGCGCACTCGCGCCAATGGCGCAATCATCGGCGTGCCCGATGTCGATGCCACGCAGGAGATCCAGGTCCTCACGGCCGATTACGCCGCCGAATACGGCCGTGCGTCAGGCGGGCAAATGCGCATCGTCACCAAGAGCGGCACCACCGATTTCCACGGCAGCCTCTATGAGTATTTCCGGAATTCGGCTCTGAACGCCAATACCTGGACGCGAAACGAGACCGGTACCAGTTTCGCTCCTCCTTTCCGGTACAACAATTTCGGGTTTGCGGTCGGCGGTCCCGTGGCGATTCCGGGCAAATGGGACGCGCTGCGGCAGAAGTTCTTCTGGTTTGTCGCCGAAGACTGGCTGCGGGACCGCGACACCGAGACACAGCCGCAGGCCGTGCCAACGTTGCTGATGCGGCAGGGTAATTTTAGCGAGTTGCTGGGGCCGAACCCGTGGTATAAGAACGGGGTTCAGCTCCGCGATCCGAGGACCGGCGCGCCCTATGTGAACAACATTATTCCGCCCAGCCAGCTTAGCAGGAATGGCCTGGCGATGCTGAATGCGTACCCGACCCCGAATGCGGCCCTTTTTAACGGCACGGATAACTGGATTGAGCAAGCCGCTCACCCATATAACCAGCGCAAGGAAATACTGAATTTCGATATCCTGCCAACCAGCAACCAGCACATTGAATTCCGGAAATCCGATCTCAATTACAACGAATACCAGCCGTTCGATCAGGGCTCAGGGGAGACGGCGAAGTATTTCATCCGGCCGAATCAGACAAACACTTTAGCCTGGACGTGGACTATCAGCCCTACCATGGTCAATGAAGCCCGCGCCAGCGTGAGCCTGGACGATGTGTACATTCCGGTCAATACGGCGGATATCGGATTCAATCGCCAGGATCTCGCCATGCCGATTACGTATCCCTACATCTTCCCCGCCAAGGACATTCCAAACAAGATCCCCACAGTGCAGTTGAACGACGCCTTCTATAGCCTGCAAGGCGGCCCGTATCCGTCCCATTCCTCCGGTCCCATCTACACGGCTTCCGACAGTCTCACCAAGGTTTGGGGAAATCACACTTTCAAAGCCGGGGTGTATTTCGAATACTCAGGCGAGAATGACGGCGATCAGATTAACGTCTCCACCGTGCCCGGTGGCAGCAATAACCAGAACGGCACGTTCCAATTTACCGACGGCGGAATCAACGGCTTTACGTCTGGCGCAAGCATCGCGAATGCCGCTCTGGGAATCGCCGACAGCTACACGGAAATCGGTCCTCGCGCGTTAACCATCTTTCGCGGATGGATGGCGGAAGAATTCGCTCAGGATGACTGGCAAGTGACGCCCAAGTTGCATCTCAACTACGGCCTGCGTGTCAGCACCATCACCGGCTTCCATCC
>JAVKSW010000493.1:0-2785 GCA_039583505.1 Bryobacteraceae bacterium
CGCCGCGCGATTGTCTATACCACGCTCTCGCCGTGCCCCATGTGCAGTGGCGCCATCGTTCTGTACAGAATTCCCCGCGTGGTCGTCGGAGAGAACCGGACGTTCCTCGGCGCGGAAGAATACCTCCGTTCCCAAGGCGTGCAGGTGGAAGTTCAACAGGAGGAAGCGTGCATCCGTCTCATGCGCCGCTTCATCGCCGAAAACCCGGCGCTGTGGAGCGAAGACATCGGCCTGTGAGCTTGTGAACCGGGCCGCGCCCCGCAACGAGCGTTGAGCTAATTGCCCAGTGACGGATTGCTGGTCGTATCCGGCGGATTGCTAGTCGGATCCGGAGAGGTGTCCGTATCCGATGGACGCCGCTTCAGCTTCGGCCGGTCCTCATCGTCCCCTTTGGACTTCTTCGAAGGATCGGTCTCGTCCTCTATAGGCGTGTTCGAGTTCGGATTCCGGCGCAGCGTGGGCTTATTCGGGTCGTCGCTGGTCTTATCGGGTCTTCGTTGGTTCTCGAGCATCGCCAGTCGGGCCTTCACATCGTTGAACTCAGATGTGGTGACTACGTACTCAGGCCTCGCTTTCAGATCGGCGATTTCCTTCTGGATCTTCACAATGCGGTCGTCGGTCGGCGGATGCGTCGAAAACATCTTCGACATCGTGCCCGGCTTGCGCTTCTCCAGGGTTTGAACCTTTTCAAAGAAATCCACCAACCCGGTGGGATCGTAGCCGGCTTTATACATGTACTGGACGCCTAGATAATCCGCCTCCGCTTCAAACCCACGTTGGAACTTCAAAAACGACATCGGCACCAAAAGACCCGATGCCTCGTAAATCCCGTACGCCGCCGCTCCGCCCATGAAAATGAGAGGAAGGGTCGCCAGCTCAGCGATGTCGGCCCGCGTCGCTTGCCGTGTACCGTGGCGCGCCGCAACGTGTGCAATTTCGTGCGCCATCACCCCGGCGAGCTCGGCTTCCGTATCAGCCTTCAAGATCAGCCCCGACTGAACAAAGAAAAAGCCGCCCGGCAGGGCGAATGCATTGACTGTCGGGTCTTCGATTACTTTGATCGTGAACGGCACCTTCGCATCTGAGTTCCGGACCAGGTTCTGGCCGACTCGGTTGACGTACTCGGCAATGGTGGGATCGTTGATCACCTTCGATTGCCGCTCCACTTGCTGCGCCAGTTGCTTGCCGAGCGCGATCTCCTTCTCGAGCGAGTAGAAATTTACCTTCCCGCTCACATTGCGGTCGCCAATGGCGTCCGGATCCTTTTCTTTGTTGTCCGGGAAAGCTGTGTAAGGTACCGCCAGCATCAGGGCTAAAGCAACGCTGACGGACGATCTTAGGAGGGCTAGTCGCCGCATGTATAACTCCTTTACGACCTAACGAACTTCGGGCGCGAAGGCAGCCGCAGGCTCGGATATTCGTCTGTAACCAGTATAGAGCTAAATGTCTGACCTAAGGTGAATCGGGTGCGCACCCAGTAAAACAGGAGATTCAGAATCATTAACGTATGCTCGGAGGAATGGGTTTCGAAAAACTCACGAGTTTGGCGGAGTCGCCCCAAACTCTCGCCGCACTCTATCGCGACGAGTTCCCGGTCACCCGCGAATTGATTTATTTAAACCACGCGGCGGTTGCGCCGCTCTGCCGGCGAGCCAGCGATGCCATGCAGCAGTTGGCCGATGACGCCTGTCTGTACGGCTCGCTTCATTACGACAAATGGATGGATACCTACGACGGCTTGAGGCGAGCCGCTGCCAAGCTGATCAACGCCTCCGCGGCCGAGATCGCCATCGTGAAGAATACCTCCGAAGGCATTTCCA
The DNA here is from genome assembly GCA_039583505.1 of Bryobacteraceae bacterium. Classification (GTDB taxonomy): domain Bacteria; phylum Acidobacteriota; class Terriglobia; order Bryobacterales; family Bryobacteraceae; genus Bog-105. The sequence continues at coordinate 1,821 of JAVKSW010000493.1, forward strand.
CCGTCGCCCAGGGGCTCGATTGGAAGCCGGGCGATCGCGTAATCGCCTTTAAAGAGGAGTTTCCGGCCAACTATTATCCTTGGTTGCGGCTCGAGTCGCGAGGAGTCAAGCTGACGTGGCTGTCCATTTACGACCCTCCCGAGAAGATCGCCGAAAGCCTTCCAGGTGCGCGCCTGCTCGCCATCAGCTACGTCAATTATCTGAGCGGCTACCGCGTCGATCTCGAGCGTTTGGGTGCTCTCTGCCATCGTCACGGCTGCTTTTTCCTGGTCGACGCCATTCAGGGCATGGGCGCGTTTCCCATCGATGTCGAGACCTGTCACATCGATGCGTTGGCGGCCGATGGCCATAAGTGGATGCTTGGTCCGGAAGGTAACGGCGTGCTGTATGTCCGGCGAAAGTGGCTGGACGCTATCGAGCCGGTCGAATTCGGCTGGACCAATCCGGCGAATTACGCCGATTACAGCTCGCGCGACATGACGCTCCGCGGCGATGCAGGGCGCTATGAATGCGGCACTTTGAACACCATCGGCTGTTTCGGTCACAGGGCCGCTCTCGAGCTTTTGTTGGAAGTAGGAATTGAAAACATCGCCTCCGCCGTTGAATCGCTCGCACATCGATTAGCAATCGGTGTTGCGAATAAGGGCTATGAACTGATGGTCGACCGGACGCCTGAAAACGGTTCCGGCATCGTCAGCTTTCGCCACCCCGAAATCGATTGCCGCTCCCTGGTCAGCGATTTGAAACGGCACCGCATCCTCGCGGCGCCGCGCCAAGGCTGGGTTCGCATGTCACCGCATTTCTATCTGAGCCCGGACGACATTGACCGCGTCCTCGAAATTCTCCCGGCGCCCTAAATGACTCGCCTAATCGGATGCGCGGCGCTCCTGATCGGCGCCGCCGCGATCGCTCATCAAGACGAGCACGTCGTCCGCACCGTCTGGGCCGCCCGTTGGATCGACGTC
>JAVKSW010000494.1:0-2782 GCA_039583505.1 Bryobacteraceae bacterium
CGGCATCGCTCAGCCAAACGTTAAACTGCCGCCGCGCCCCCTCAAAGCCGTACGGCTGCAAGCTCCGCCGCATTTCCAGACCCTCGACCAGATCCTGCGCCGCTAAGGCCTCCCTCATCTTGAACGTCGGCCTGCCGACCGCCGGCATCACCCGATGGTAGTAAACGATGCGCTCACAGTACGCCCACTGCTTCAGGTCCGTCACCGCTATCATTCAATCGTCCCGCCCCAATACCCGCAAGCGGGGCTTGTCCAGCTCCGCGCGTTCCTTCAGCTCATCCGCTCCCACCCGGTATTGGTCCAGCACCCACATCTCTTTTAGATCCTGCTCGCAGACCGGTATGATGCGAATCCTCCCCGACTTCGCTCCAAGCTCCCTTTGCAGCCGCAAGCTCAGCTCCTGCCGCCGATTCCGGTTCAACTTGCCGAAAAACGCACTGAACTGTATCCGCTCTAAGCCGTAATTCAAGCAAATGTCAGCCGCCCGCGTCCGCAACCTGTCGTCCTCGATGTCGTAAATCAAAACCAGCGATACCTCGGGGCTGCCTCGCCCCACCGCCAGCGGCTTCAATACGCCCGTGTACCTGTTCTTTCGCGCCACCCGCCACCGCCAGCCAACGTCAACCAACAACCCTCACCACTTAAACGAAAACGACCGATACGGCCGCAATCCACGCACCGCGCTCGCCGCCAGGCGCGCTTGCATCTGCACGATCGACCGGATCTGGTGCCGCTTTCCGCGGTGCTGCTCGGTGGCCGTCAGGCGCATCAGCACTCGCGACGCCACGCTTTCCCGCGACACGCCGTCCAGCAGCCCTTTTACGAGCGTCAACTGTCCGCCCTTATTCAGCCATGAAAAAATCGCGCGATCCACCACCGGCTGCCGGAACTCTTCCACCAAATCGAGCACCAGCGACGGTTTGCCCGACCGGTCCACATGCAAAAAGCCCGCGAACGGCTCCAGTCCCGCGTTCATCACGGCGCCCCACACGTGCGATGTCAGGATTCCATAGCCGTAATTAATCGCCGCGTTCACCGCATCCGTGGCTCCCTGGTGGCTCCTTCCCGCAAAGCCCAGGCCATCCGGCAGCATATTCCCCATCTCTTTCCAATACATGCGCCCGCCCGTGCCCTCCAGGCCCATCAACTCGCCTCGCACTTCGCCCGGACTCGATCCCTCCACATCCAAAGCCGCCCGGCGAAGCTTGCGCAATGTCCCCGCCGCATTCTCCAGCGCGCTCCGGCGCTCCCCATCCCGGCTCTTGGCGAAATACCGCATGAGCTTTTCCTGGTTGTGCAGCTTGCCCGCGACGATCCAGCGGCAAAGGTCCGCCCCACGCTCGTTCCTGCAGGCTTCGAGCTGCGCCCGCCTGGTCTCGACCGTGGCCGTCAGCATGGGCGACGTTACCAGCGCGAAGGGCTTTCCGCTGGAGTTGAGATAAGCGACCCGAATGCCGCGCTCGCACAATTCTTCGAGCAGGTCCGACGAGAAACTCACGCCCCGCGAGGCGATGATGATCTCCTGCAGCCGCATGAGCGGCACTTGCGCGCAGACTGATTTATCTTTGCGCACCACGACGCGCTCGCTCTTTTTGCCGACGAACAGTCCAAACCCGGAGATGAAAAGTTGCGAGCCGTTTTCTGTTGCGAGCAGCGTGACCGTATTGTCCTTCGGCAGCAGGATGTCATCGATTGGAAGCAGCGGTAGATCAATTTGTTCCGGCGTGATATCGAGATTGCCAGAGATCCAGTTGTATTGTCCCTGCGAACCCGGCGGTTTTCGGATCGAGGCCTCAAATAAAACGCGGGCTGCCTCAGACACTGTATTCACCTGTTGAAGGGCCAAACGAAACGCTTTGAGACATCACCTGCGTGGCTCCTGTACACGCTCATACCACGTAAAATGGCGGGACGCAGAATGACGGCAATAGGGTATTGCCGTGGCTGTGAGAGTACGATGTTCCCCTAGACGTACTGCGCCGGTACCGTAAGTGCTCACGCGTTCGAAGCCGTCAGCCTGCGTGCACAAAGCTTCCCCGAAATCATCCAGTGCCTGGGTCAATGCGTAGCTTGCAATCTGCTCAAACGTTGCTTCGGGGCGCAAAACGGTGAATCCGAATGGCAGCGTTCCCTCGACCCGTTCCGAACCCACAAATTGCCAGAACCCGCCACGCTTGCCGAGGCTGTTAACGTGCGCAAACAGTTGCTCGAAAGTTGATCGGCCTTCTTCGTTCAGGCCGGTAGATTCTAATGCCAGGAGCAACTCGTCACCACCAAAGAACACAAATTCTCGGTAGACGATGGTGTTCCTGAATGGCCCGTTCACGGGCTCGCGGCTCCAGTCGAGCACCTTGACGAAAGTGTTGTTCACCACGCAATGTTGCGGGGGACGCACGTGTACTGCGCGAAGTTTAAGCCAATCGAACACCCTATGCGCCCAGTCGGAAGCCTCCCCGGAAGAGTAGCGGCGAAAGCAGGCGTCGAGCAAAGCCATCTTTACTGAATACGGTGTGGGAACCACAAGCGTTTTTCCGCCTTTGCTCGTGGCGTGTGTCATTCGCAGCGAAAACAGCGTTACTGGCCGATAGGCTGCAACGAGCCACGCGGAACCACGCTTTTCGGCCACCTCTTCGGGCTTGGAAACTGAGCGCTCCACGGGCATGACCTCACGAGGCCTCTTGACGCTCGATCTCAGCCACCTGTTCGGCAAACGACGCCAGTCCCGCGAATTTCCGTACGGCGATGCTGCCGTTACCGGTACTCAATCTGTTAAGCGCAGCCG
>JAVKSW010000495.1:0-2778 GCA_039583505.1 Bryobacteraceae bacterium
GCCAGGATCGCCACAGCGGCATCGCGGGCGAGCTCGGCGCTACCTCCCAAATGATTCCCGTCACCATGCACGTCAAGTCTTTCGACGCCAACAACACCGTCCGCAAAGCCCGCGATTTCCGCTTCAACGTCTTCGTCGATCAGAAATGGACGCCCTACTTGATGATGGCCACGCTCTTCAATTCCATCTCCAACTTGAACGACTTTTCCGAAGAAGCTACCTATCGTCTTCGCGGCGAGCTCCACATCGAAGGGCAGCATAGCATTCAGCTCACCACCATGCAGGCTCCCGCCGGAACCCAAATCCCCACGCCCATGCTGCTCGCCGGCTGGTGGGGCGACAAATTCAACCGCCTGTTTGTCAATTCGAATAAATTGCCGAAACTGGATGCCGTCGATGTGTCCGTCGATCTTCTTCCCGAGCGCCGCATCGCGCAAATCGAATCCGCTTGGATCGCCGACAACAAAGTTACGCCCGGCACCAGCGTTCCAGTCAAGGTCTTTCTCCGCCCGTATCGCGGCGATCGCCTCGAACGCACCCTCGATGTGAAGATTCCCCCCGGCCTCTCTCGCGGCGAGCACCAGATTCTCTTTAGCGACGCCGACACCCTCAGCCGCTTCCAGAACATCGCCAGCGGGCTCAATCGCATCGAAGATGTTCCGCAAACCATCGCCATGTTGAACGAAGAGCGCAGCAACACTCGCCTCTACGTCTCGCTCCTGGAATCGCAGCCCACCGTCTATTCCGATGAAAAAGTTCTGCCCAGCTTACCGGCTTCCGTGCTCAACGTCATGCAGAGCGGCCGCGCCACCAATCATCAATTTGTCAGCTCGCCCGAAAGCGCGCACCAGGAGACTTCGGTGCCTTTCGACGTGGTCGTCACCGGCAGTTACTCGCTGAAAATTTACGTAAACTGAAGGTCCCTCTAATCCATACATGAAGGCAGCTCTATTTCTGCTCGCCGCCACCTCCTCTCTGGCCCTCGCCGTTGAGACCCACATCTGGGAGCAAGCCGATCAGGCTGAGTTTGCCCGCGGCAACGTCAAACATCTCTCTATCCGCAGCGACGGCCACCTGACCCTTGCTCCCGAATTCAAGGAGCTCGACAGCACCGGTGTTCCTTACCTCTGGGCCATCGCCCAGGATTCAAAAGGCGCTCTTTATTACGCCGGCGGCGCACCCACGGGCGCGACAACCAAGATCTTCGAGCTTCCGCGTAACGGCAAACCCAAAGTTGTGACCGAGCTCACCGGCCTCGAAGTGCATGCGCTCGCCGTCGATTCCCAGGACCGCCTCTATGCCGCCGTCCTCCCGGATTCGAAGATTTATCGCATCGACAAGAGCGGTAAACCGCAGCTCTTCTTCGATCCGAAATGCAAGTACGTCTGGTCCATGGCCTTCGATCATGCCGGCGACCTGTTCGTTGCCACCGGAGATGCCGGCCTCATCTATCGCGTCACGCCCGACGGAAAAGGAGCGAAATTTTTCGATACCGAAGAAACCCACGCGCGCTCCATGATCATCGACGATTCCGGCAACCTGATCGTCGGCACGGAGCCGAACGGCTTGGTTCTCCGCATCACGCCAAAAGGCCAGAGCTTCGTCTTATATGAAACCAACAAGCGCGAAGTGACCGCGGTCGCCGAACACGACGGCGTCATCTACGCCGCCTCGGTGGGCAGCAAGGCCATGGCGCCCTCTATCACCGGTCCCGCGCCCATTCTCCCCGCAAATCCCGCGCCCGTCTCCGCTGCGGGTACGCCGCACATCGGCACAATGCCGCCCCTCTTGGCGCCTGCGGTCGGCTCTCTCAGCGCCTCTGTCAGCGGTGGCTCGGATTTCTATCGCATACAAAAAGACGGCTTCGCGGAACGCATCTGGTCCTCCTCGGATCTGGTCTACGCCATCGCCTTCGACTCTTCCGGAAAGCCCTTGCTGGGCACCGGCAATAGAGGCATCGTCTATCGCGTCGATTCCGATCAGCTCTCGAGCGAGCTCCTCAACGCTCCGCCCACGCAGGTCACCGCGTTCCTGCAAGGCCGAAACGGAGTCGTCTATGCTGCCACCGGCAACGTCGGCAATCTCTATTCCATCGGCCCCGCCATGGACAGCAAGGGCACGCTCGAGAGCGAAGTCCACGATACCGACGATTTCGCCTATTGGGGCAAAGTGCATCTCACCGACACGCTCCATGGAGGCGGCATCCTGCTCGAAACGCGAAGTGGCAATCTGGGCAATCCCGAAAACAATTGGAGCCCCTGGACCAAGGTCGACATCGGCAACCTCGGCGGCCAGATTCAATCCCCGCCCGCGCGTTTTCTGCAATACCGCCTCACCCTGGATTGCGGCTCTGGAGCTGATTCGCCCGAGCTGAGCGCGATCGACCTGGCCTATCTGCCCAAGAACATCGCCCCGCGCGTCAGCACCATTGAGATCGCGCCTTTCAACTATCGCCAGGCGCCCACCACCAGCTTGGAAAGGACCGTCACCCCTTCCGGCTCGCCTGCCACGCTGACCTTACCTGCCATCGGCCAGAAACGAACGCCTTCCCTTCCCGCACCCAACGAGGCCGCCGCGAATGCGACTCTGCAGTACAGCAAAGGCTACATCACCATACGCTGGAGCGCCGGCGATCCCAACGGTGATCCTCTTTCCTACAAGCTCGAGCTGCGCGGCAGGAACGATACCCTATGGCGCACGCTTAAAGACAAACTGCGCGACCGCTATTATGCATTCGACAGCGCCACATTTCCGGATGGCGAGTACGTGGTCCGTGTC
>JAVKSW010000496.1:0-2760 GCA_039583505.1 Bryobacteraceae bacterium
CGATGGGCACGATCGGTTTCCGGACACCGTTTTGAGAGACCGTGATGCTGCTACCCGACGGGCCGAATGCGATATCGGTGCGGCCTTCCCCGCCCACCACGGCGGGGACAGACACAACCCCCGGCGTGAGCGACGCCAAAGTCTGCTCATCCAAAGGAAGGTAGTCGAACGCTTCGGTGTTCCCATCGCGCATCTTTGCACCGATGTAGTATTCGCCGCCCGACTCAAACAGATCACCGAATCCAGGAGCGATCCAAGCCGGCGCGGTCTGGAACCGGCTGTCTGGAGGCAAGCGGAGGACACCGCCATTGGTTCGGACGACGGCTGCCAACCTCGGCACCCGCCGGCGGATTCCCTCCAATAGATCCGCCTTCCCGCCGCGAGAGGCGGCAAGCATGAGATCCTGCGCTGTGGAGCGAACCGTTTCGATTTGCGCTTGCAGGTCCTGGCGGACACGCTGGGTGGCAAATTGCCCCAACAGCAACTCGGTCATGAGCATCAGCAAAAAGCCGACGAGGAAGAGCGGCACAACGCCAAACAGAAAGTAGGTAACAAGCAGCCGGTTGCGAACGCGCCACAGCAATTGCTTGCGGAACGCGATGTAGCACACGATGAGTGCAAGCGTCACGGGCCCGGAGGCCGAAGGTCCGCCGGAGAGAGGGAAGACGATAGCGGCGCCCAGCGCGAAAACCATTAGAGCCAGCGCGACCCGTTGAAAGGCAGTTCTACCGCGGAGCCACTGTGTCATCGCTGCATGATAACCCGTTAGTTATTTTCGCGGCCGATCGCAGGCGGACACGTTCCGAGTGGCGGACAAGCCGATCTCCACTTCAGAATCGAACAGATGAAGGCGATCGTGTCGTGATGCAACTGCTGATGTTGGTTCCTATCGTCTCCACGGAGAACGTTTACCGAGGTATCACCTTGACAGTCGCGGACCGAGCGCGTGCCCCAATCATCGCGCCGAGATACGGGCTGCTCTTGTACTTCGCCCTGTAGGCATCGTCGATGAGATCGTTGGCCGGTCCGTCCACCGGTTCGAAGGTGACTTCTTTTGTGATCCCGGCGGCAGTGATCCGCCCGGCTTTCTGGCGAAATGCGGCTTGGTACCACCGAGAGTCTTGCCCGTTGTACGCGCGCACATATAGCCCATCATCGACGACAACGGACCATATCCATGTCGGGGTGCCATAGGTGATGCCGTCCTCGCGGAACGGTGCAATGTGGAGGTCGTCGGTTCCAGCAATCTTCCTAAGTTCGTCTCTTGACCAGGTAGGCATTAGTTCCCCGCGATTTTTATCAGTAATGCTTCCACGTAACCGACCAGTGTTCATCCGGGCGAGTTGACTTGATGATCAACTCCCCACTTGCGGTGATCTGGTACGCGCGCGGCAGGCTCCTGCCCACAAGCAGATCGCGCGTAATCGATCCTTGAACGTGATGAGTGACGGTACGAGCCGCCTCATTTACGTCGTAGCTCCCGAAGGAAGCCTCGTAGCCGTGCAGAACGTACTCGTTGGACAGCGCATCGGCCGATTTGGGGTACATCAACTGCACTGACATGTGGCCGTCGCGCGTGTAGATCAGCATGCCCGCTGGATGGCTCACGGACACGGTCTTGCCGTCCAGTGCCGGTGCCGCGATCGAGACCAGGTGCCATGCACCGATCAGCTTCTCCCTGTCGGAACCCGGCACCGCATGCTTCATCTCTGCCGGCCGTGACCGCGAAAAACCGCTCAGCGCCACAACCATAGCGAGCATTCCAATACGGATTGCTTTCATCCTGCTCTCCCTGCGATCTCCGCTAACGGCCGACCAGCTTCTCGTGAAACTCTGGGTAACGAGCCCCTTCGAGCTTGATATGCGACGAGGCATCTTCAATGGCGATCAGATCTCCGGGCGTCAGTTCAAGTTTCAGCGCTCCGAGGTTTTCTTCAAGGCGCCCCAGCTTCGTTGTGCCCGGGATTGGAACGATCCACGGCTTCTTCGCCAGCAGCCAGCCGAGCGCAACCTGAGCGGGCGTCGCTTTCTTTTGCTCCGCAAATCTGGTCAGCAGGTCCACCAGGGCCTGATTCGCCTTCCGATTGTCCTCGTTAAAACGAGGGACCGTGCTGCGGAAATCCGTGCTGTCGAACTTCGTTTCCGCGGTGATCTTGCCCGTCAGGAAACCTTTGCCCAGCGGACTGAAGGGAACGAATCCGATCCCGAGCTCCTCCAGCACGGGCAGGATCTCCTGTTCCGGCTGCCGCCAAAACAGCGAGTATTCGCTCTGCAGCGCGGTGACAGGCTGAACGGCATTCGCGCGGCGAATGGTCTGCGCGCCTGCTTCCGAAAGACCGAAGTGCTTCACCTTGCCTTGTTCAATAAGTTCCTTAACTGCTCCAGCAACGTCTTCGATCGGCACGTTCAGATCGACACGGTGTTGGTAAAAAAGATCGATCGCATCAACCTTCAGTCGCTTGAGCGATGCCTCCGCAACCTGCTTGATGTGTTCCGGCCGGCTGTTCAGGGCATTCCATTTGCCGCCATCGTGAGGATTGGCCTCCCACCCGAACTTCGTCGCGATCACCGCCGCGCCGCGAAATGGCGCCAGTGCCTCACCCACGAGTTCTTCGTTTGAGAACGGGCCATACACTTCCGCCGTGTCAAAGAACGTGATGCCTCGCTCAACGGCGGCACGGATCAGAGCGATCATCTCCTGTTTGTCCTTCGGCGGCCCGTAGGACCAGCTCATGCCCATACAGCCGAGCCCCATAGCCG
>JAVKSW010000497.1:0-2741 GCA_039583505.1 Bryobacteraceae bacterium
TGCACGCCCATAGGATCGAAGTTCTCGATTGAGCAGACGATGATGCCGTTACCGGCCAGGTCGCGCATGACCTCCAGTTCGTATTCCTTCCAACCGAGCACGCTCTCTTCAACGAGCACCTCATGCACCGGGGAAAGATCGATGCCACGCTCCAGGATTTCGACCAGATCTTCGCGGTTGTAGGCGATGCCTCCGCCCGTTCCCCCCAATGTGAAGCTTGGCCGCAAGATGATGGGGTAGCCGATTCGATCGGCGAACTCCAGCCCAGCCTCGACGTTATTCACAAGCTGGGACTGCGTCATGTCCAGCCCGATCTTGCGCATCGCGTCTTTAAACAACAGCCGATCTTCGGCTTTTTTGATGGCGTCGATCTTGGCGCCTATCAGTTCCACGCCGTATTCGTCGAGCACGCCAGATTCGGCCAGTTCCACCGCGAGATTCAGCGCGGTTTGCCCGCCGACCGTCGAAAGCAGCGCGTCAGGTCTCTCTTTTTTGATCACTTCGGCGGCATACGCCAGCTTTAACGGCTCCACATAGGTTCGATCCGCCAGCTCCGGATCGGTCATGATCGTGGCCGGGTTCGAATTGATCAAAATGACTTCGTAGCCTTCCTGGCGTAGAGCCTTGCAGGCCTGCGCGCCGGAATAATCGAACTCGCACGCCTGCCCGATGACAATCGGCCCGGAGCCGATGATCATGATGCGTTTGAGATCGGTGCGCTTCGGCATGGCTAGCGCTTGTTCTCTTTCATGAGGGCCGCAAAATCGCGGAACAGATACTGCGAGTCGTGTGGTCCAGGGGCTGCCTCGGGATGGTACTGGACACAAAACACCGGCTCACTGCGATGCCGCAGACCCTCGACCGTATCGTCGTTCAGATTCATGTGCGTGATCTCGATCTCGGAATCACGCAAAGAGTCGGGATCGACGCAGAAGCCGTGGTTCTGGGACGTAATCTCCACCTTTCCGGTACGGCGGTTCAGGACCGGGTGATTGGCTCCGTGATGGCCGAACTTCAGCTTGTACGTCTTGCCGCCCAGCGCGAGGCCCAGGATCTGGTGTCCCAGGCAGATTCCGAACACGGGCACTTTACCGACAAGTTTCCTGACTTCGGCGGATTGCCGTTGGAGGGGCTCCGGATCTCCAGGCCCGTTGGAGAGAAAAACGCCATGAGGCTTCAACGCCAGTACGTCCTCACTGCCGGTCTCTGCCGGCACCACCGTCACCCGTGCTCCGATTTGGACGAGATGCCGTAGGATATTGCGCTTGATACCGAAATCGTAGGCGACTACGTCGAACTCCGGCGTATCCGCGGCGGCCCTCTTGTCGGACACGGAAACGGGCTCGACGCCTTGCACCCATTCGTAGCTGCTGTGGGTGGAAACTTTGGACAGCAGATTCTGCCCGGTCATAGAAGGTGAATTCCTGGCAGCCTGAATCAGTTGGTTATGGTCGTGCTCGCCAACGGCGATAATGCCGCGCAGGGCACCACGATCGCGCAGCAATCGCACCAGTTTGCGCGTATCTACATCGCCGATGACTGGAATGCCGTGCCTGGCTAGAAAGTGCTCGGCTTTATCGCCGGCGCGCCAGTTACTCGCCACAGGCGAAATCTCGCGCACGACCAAGCCCTCGATGTAAGGCACGCCGGCTTCGCAGTCGTCCTCATTGGCACCGTAATTTCCGATCTGCGGATTGGTGAGGACCACGATCTGCCCGCAATAGGAAGGGTCGGTGAAGATCTCCTGATAGCCCGTGATCGCGGTATTAAAAACCACTTCGCCTGTCCGTTGTACAGCCGCACCAAAACTGGTGCCCTCGAAGATGGTTCCGTCTTCCAGGGCGAGGACCGCTTGCTCCAACCTTTTTGAACTCCTAGTGGCAGGTTTTGGTGGCTGCAGGATTCTACAGCCGATCGTGGGGGCCGATCACTTTATTGAAACACAACCCGTCGAGCTGTTCACTGCAAGTTCTTTTCGCCTGGTTTCTCAGACGGTGCGCCTGACTGATGGAGATGTCGAGCTGGCGGCTGATCCTGCTGAGAGTCAAATCGGAGAGTAGAAGTTTTGTGGTGTCCGGCTCGCGCCACCAGCCCTGCCGGCGGGCGCGCCTACCTAACAACCTTCTGCGCATTTCGAAAGCGACTCCCAGATCGACGTCGTGCTTGCATGCAAATTCCCGAGCCGAGAGCTTCTTCAGATCGTCGATGCGCTCTTTCCAGAACTCCGCAACGTCAGCATGGTAATTGAAGCCGAGACGAAGGCGGGCACGTTTCAGTGTAGTTCGACCGGCCGGCAAATCGAACAAGATGCCATCGTGTTTTGTGCAGTTGGCTTCCCAGAAATTGTCAAGGGCCCGGGTTAGGATCAGCCGAGGCAGACCCCCTCGATACGAACCATGATTTCGAGCGGGGGTTCCGAAGTAAAGGTCAAAACCATGTTTTGTGTCTCTGATGTCGCGGACCACCCACAGCTTCCCATCGACGTCGATCACCGTTCCGAGGGCGGGATACTTTCGTTTCATGCCCGGCCTCCTGTCGCGCGTGGGCAGCGCTTGGTGGGATGATCTCGCATTTGCGTAGGTTTTCATTCTGATTGCTCGCTTTACCTGGGATGAAGATGGACAGTTGTGAATAGGGCGGAAGTTCACAGTTCGATTCGCGCTTGCCAGGCGGGCGGCTTAGTTGCGTTCGGGTTCGACGAGCAGTTGGGTGAGCTGTCGAATGGGGCCGATGTGGCCGGT
>JAVKSW010000498.1:0-2738 GCA_039583505.1 Bryobacteraceae bacterium
TGTTGTGTGGGGTAACCACGTGTCGGTCCTCGCCGGCGACTGGCTGTACATGCAAGCGTTCCAGGTGGCACTCCGTGAGCGCAACTTTCATATTCTCGACGTGCTGATCTCGCTGACGCAGATGATGGTGGAAGGCGAGTTACTGCAACTCGAGCGCCTGCACCGAATCGACATCACGGAAGCGGATTACATGGAATTGGTAGATCGCAAAACAGCCAGCCTTTTTTCCGCATGCGCGTGCCTGGGCGCCACCACCGGCGGAGCGGACGATGCGACTGAATCGAAGCTGAGCGATTTCGCCTGGAATCTCGGCATGGCCTTTCAACTGGTGGACGACATCCTCGACTTCACGTCGACAGAAAAGATTTTGGGGAAGCCCTCGGGCAACGATCTGCGCGAAGGCAAAGTGACTCTGCCGATGGTCTACGCGCTGGAAGCGGCGTCGGCCGAAGAGCGGCAGGCCGTGGAGACAGTCGTCAACGACGGGACGTACGAGCATGTGCCATTTATGCGCATCCTGCAGATGCTGGACCAGCACGGGGCCGTGGCTCGCGTGTATGAACGGGCGCATGCCTTCACGGAAAAGTCTCGCGCCCTGATTGCGAGCTTTCCCGGGTCACCGGCGCAACGTGCGCTGCACGCCATCGTAGACCTGGTTACGGAACGTAGTTCGTAGCTGCGGCGTTTATTCAGTTACCAAACGGCTCTTCTTTTTTCCGTCCATACCCGCGACTACCTGAGCGTGGTTCAGCGCGGCAGTCAATGAAGCGCCGCCGATGATATTGCCGATGAGCGTGGGAATCAGATATCCCCAGGCGACATGGATCCAGCTTGCGGCGCCCACCATGGGAAGGAAGAGAACTTCAACCGCTCCCGCGATGATATGGGTTAAATTGCTCAACCCGACGATGTAGGTGAGGATGATGATGATGGCCGCGCGACCCGTATCCAGCGCAGCAAGCATCCAAACGACCATGGCGATGAGCCATCCGGCAAAGATGCCGCGGAGAATGGCCGCGCCAAACGTCACTTCCATCGCTTTCTTGGCCAGCGACAACATGGCGGCTTGTACCTGTGGCTGGAACATGGGTGTGTTTCCCACAACCCAGGCAAACAGATGAGCGCCCACCATATTCGCGACCAGAACAACGGTCCACAGCTTCAGCACCCGCCCGAGTGTGGACAGGTTTCGATTGGCGAGCAGCGGAATGATAGCGGTCAACGTGTTTTCAGTGAAAAGCTGCTGGCGGCCAATGATGACGATCAGGAAGCCGAGGGGGTATCCAAGGCTTACAATCAAGGGTCGCCATGGCTCGTCGGGCAAATAGGCGCGAAACAGCGCCTGCGCGACAAAAGAGAAGCCCATCGAGAGCCCAGCCGCGAAACCGGACCAGGCCAGCGCCGATACCGGCCGATCCAGCTCTTCTTCCCCATCGCGGCGAATCGCCTCGTGCACGACATCGATACTGACGGAGGTGCGTTCCTCTGCCTCCTCGCGCTGCTTCTCTGTCAGCTCCGGCGCAACGACGCTCTGGTTATCCTCTTCATTTTCGATGAGCATGCTTCACGTTAACAGCGACTTCACGGGTGCCGCTACCGGGTAGATGACCAGCTACTGCCTCTCCGCGGCTTGCCTGAGAAAGGACGTAAGGGGGAAGACCGTTGGAGCGTCACACGTTTGGGAGAGGCCGATGTCCACTCATCCGACGCCCAGTCATCCGACGCCCGACGATCAAACGCCCGGCGGTCCGACGCCGAACGATCAGAAGCACAAGATCATCTATGAACCATATGGAACGGAAGGGTCCACAAGGGCGGGCGGCATTCGCCGGTACCGCAAGGCGCTTTCCCGCTTCCGGTGGCGCGATATCCTGGCCCTGCTCGAAGACAGCTTCCGTGAATGGAACCAGCAGAATGCGACGCGTCTTGGAGCATCGCTGGCGTTCTATTCCCTCCTGTCGCTAGCCCCGCTGCTGCTTTTGACCGTCTCGATCGTCGGTATGATCTTTGGCGAATCAAGCGCTCGGTACAACGTCACTCACCAGATCGAGTCGCTGGTTGGATCGGCTGCCGCGAAAGCCGCGACCGAGTTTCTACAAGCCCCGCGGGCCCAAAGGCACGGCGTCATCGGCACCGTCGTGGGCGTAATCACCCTGCTGTTTAGCGCGTCGGGTGTTGTGATTGAGCTTCGACAGGCTCTCAATTACATTTGGGAGGTCAAGACGCCTGACACAAGCGGGTTTCGCATCGTGACCAGCTTCATCAAGGAGCGACTGTTTTCCTTCGCGATGGTGCTAGGAATCGGATTTCTGCTGATCGTTTCCTTGGCACTCAGCACATGGATCGCCGCACTGGACACGCAAGCCGGCATGATCACAGGCTTTGAGGCCGTGCTGTTCCATTTCCTGAACTCGCTGGTCTCGTTTTTTGTGATCACCGCGCTTTTCGCGGCAATTTACAAGGTAATGCCCGATGTTCCCATTCAGTGGCGCGACGTATTGTTAGGCGGCGCAGTGACCTCCGTGTTATTTACAGTCGGCAAGCTCGTGTTGGGGATCTATCTCGGGCGAGCCAGTTACTCATCGATGTACGGCGCAGCAGCTTCCATCATCGTACTGATCGCGTGGATCTACTATTCCGCCCAAATCTTCTTCTTAGGCGCAGAGTTTACCAAGACATTCGCGCACAAGTACGGATCGCACACCAGGCACCAGCCCCAAACTCTGGTACAGCCCGGA
>JAVKSW010000499.1:0-2737 GCA_039583505.1 Bryobacteraceae bacterium
CGGCCGAGCACAACGGGTATGCGAATACTGGCCACGCGGAGCCCGAACTCAGAAGCGCGGCGCGCTTCGCGCTCCCAATCGATACAGAGTCTGGCGAGAAAATCGTCTCCTGGCGGGCTGTGCTCCGTCAGTATCTCATCGCCGCGGTCGCCATAATAGCCGCTTGCCGATGCGCATATCAGGACTGACGGTTTGTGTTGCAAAGGAGCGATCGCGGAGACCAGCTTTCGAGTGCCCTCCACCCTGCTGGCGTAGATGCGCCGCTTGACCTCGGCAGTCCAGCGCTGCATGACCGGTTCTCCAGCCAGATAGACGATCACATCCAGACGGGAGATGCTGTCGAGCGGTGGACTTTCCTCCGGCTTCCAGAAGTGAAATGCGGCGCGCCCATCTAAAATGCTGCTGCGCTTGCGGCCGAGGTAATTTACTTCCTGGCCGAGCGCTAACAATTGCGTCACCAATCTGCGGCCAATGAATCCAGTTGCACCCGTGATCAGGTAATCCATCCTTCAGCCCATCGTACCCAGCGCGTGCGCCGGGCAACTGTGAGCGCGACAGTGAGAATCGCCAGGATGGTACTGTCTGGGCTTTTCGCGTGGATCCGCAGACGGAAGTACAGATCCGATCGCCTGGTAGCTTGCTCCCGGCCCGAACGGCTCTACTCTCCACATGCCTTGACATGCTGGGTATCCGCTTGTATCCTATAGCTCGAATGCCTAGGCATAAATCCTGGGGCCGGCCGTAACGCACAAAGTAGAACACAACCGTGAAGAAACCATTCGAGAAACGGCTCGACGCGGAGATGCAGTTTCATCTTGAAGTCGCAACACAGGATTACATAGCCGAGGGATTACCGCGCGAGGAAGCACGGCGCCGGGCTCTCTTGGACTTCGGAGCATTAGAACTGGCGAAAGAGGAGGTGCGCGATCTCCATCGCTTCCATTCCGTCGAACAAATCGGTAAGGATCTTCGTTATGCGGCGCGCCAATTCTGTCAGGCCCGGGCCTTCACATTTACGGTCGTGTTGACGCTAGCAATTGCGATCGCCGCCAATACAGCAATATTCTCGGTGGTGCGCTCGGCCTTGCTTCAGCCGCTGTCTTACGAACATCCCGCTCAACTACTTTGCATTTGGCACGGCGGCGCGGAGAACTACCCGTGGTATACGTTCTCCTATCCTCGATTTCAATATTTTCAGCAGCATCTTCGCGATCAAGCTGAGGTGGCAGCTTACGACGATGAAACTGTCACCCTATCGCTGAATGGCGAACCCATGGGCCTGGAAGGCGGACGAGTTTCAGCGAATTTCTTTCCTTTGCTCGGCGTGAAGCCCGCAGTCGGGCGCTTGTTCCGCCCGAGTGAAGATCGGCATGGGGCCGACCCGGTCGTCGTCTTAAGTAATCGACTGTGGCAACAACGCTATGGCGCCGATCCAGGCATCGTAGGCCGCGCCATCAGGATTGACGATGAAGAGTTCACCGTCATAGGTGTTCTGCCCGCTGGATTTCAGTTCTTAGGAGCACCGGTCGATGTTTGGCGGAGCCGCATTGTAGACACTCGAACATTCGCCCCAACGAGCGTGCGTTTAGGCGCGAGTTACTTGACCGTTATAGCGAGACTTCATCCTGATGTGACACTGGGCCAACTTCGGGCGAAATTGAATGTGACGCAAGATCAGTATTCCCGAGACAATGCCGGCAACAGTGACATCGGGGGACTGGTCAGCGCCGATCGCTTGCAGCAGAAGGTCTTTGGCGCTATTCGTCTCACTCTGATGGTCCTATGGGGCGCGGTAATTTGCCTGTTGATTATCGCTTGTGCGAACGTAGCCAATCTGATTCTGGCTCGCGGAATAGCCAGGTTCAGAGAGATCAGTGTGCGGATTGCCTTGGGCGCTAGTTGGCTCCACATAGCACAACAGCTCATGACCGAAACTCTCTTGCTGTCGGCCGCCAGCGTCACTCTTTCTTTGCCGCTGGCGTTGCTGGGAATGAGATCTCTAGTCGTCGCGTTCCGGCGAACGTCGCCGGCCGTTCCCAAAGCTCATTTGGATCTTGGGCTGATGCTCTTTACCTTTGGTACCGCTGCCGGAATCGGTGTGGTCATGGGGCTCATTCCAATATGGCTGCTCTTCAAAGGCAACGCTCAGACCGGCCTTCGCAA
The DNA here is from genome assembly GCA_039583505.1 of Bryobacteraceae bacterium. Lineage (GTDB taxonomy): Bacteria > Acidobacteriota > Terriglobia > Bryobacterales > Bryobacteraceae > Bog-105. The sequence continues at coordinate 2,164 of JAVKSW010000499.1, forward strand.
TCAGGAGCGCAGCTTCTCGAGCTCGAAACGGAGCGTACAGGTGCGTAACGGCATTATTGCCGTGCAGCTTGCCGTATCAGTGATGCTGCTCACGGCTACCGGACTTCTGGCCGAGAGCCTCATGAAAATGCGGACAATGACTACCGGATTGCGCTCCGAACAGGTCACCGTATTCCCGCTTGACCTCATGCCTGATAAATACAGTTCCTGGGAACGTCGCGTGAATTTCTATGGCGAGGTACTCCGGCGCGTCGAAGCAGTGGGAGGTATCCGGGGAGCTGCAATTGCCGACCGAGTGGATCTGGTCGGCAGCGGTCTTGGATATGAGATTCAAATCGAAGGGACACCGGATCTAGGCTCCAGAAATCCCGGCGCACGCGGGCGCAGCGTGAGTCCGAACTATTTCCGCGTTCTCGGTATTCCGCTTTTGGGCGGACGCGTTTTCGATGAGCACGATACTCCCCACTCTCAGCGCGTGGTCATTATTAACGAAGCGTTTGCAAAGAAGTTTTTCCCCGGGGTGAACCCGATAGGCAAACACGTGACCTATTCGACCGACCGGGTTTATTGCCAG
>JAVKSW010000500.1:0-2732 GCA_039583505.1 Bryobacteraceae bacterium
CGTTGAGCGCGCCGTTGTGCATCAATCAGTTGCGCTGCAGAACTTCCAAAACCGGCTGCCCAATCGGCCAAGTTAGGCTAGAAGAATACAGAACGGCCGAAAAATACGCCTACGATTTCATTAATAACCACGAAACACTGTTCATGGGATGGAACTGCATGGTTTTTCCGGAGCGGAATATCGAAGTCCTGTACAGGGTCAGAGAATGGGGTAGGGATGCGGTATATTCCTGGACCCGAGTAGCTACCTTTGGCTATCCTATTGTTGTGCTTGGAGTGTAGTGTAACGGACATTATCACATATTCAGCGCCGAACGATTGTCTTCGAGCTGAGCGTGTCATTGCCAGCTGGCGGATCGATTGAGTAGGTTTGCCCCGAAGCGACCACTGGCCCGGGCCTGGACATCCGATCTGTTCGGGGTGAACTCAGGAAAATCGAAGCTGCGCATTGTAACCTGCGGAGGAGATGAATATTTTTTTCTAATCTAGGATAGGTGCGGCGGCGGAACGTCGCAAGCAGATCAAGGAATCTCGGCCGAACGGGTTCCGATAGATGGCTCACGACGACATCAATCAGTCCACGGCGTATGCCGTTCAGAGCCGAGGTCATTTCTGGTGGGACGACGAACTCGCCCCGGATCGCCATCACCTTCCGCCGTCAGCCGTGAGCGGTGAACTGAAAATCACTCCGGAGGGGCGCGTGACCGTCCAGTTGGACGGAATGTTGCCGCGGAAGCGTCGCGAGCCCTTTCATACGGACAGCCGGGTAGAGTTCGAGGCCCTGCGTGCGCGCCGGATACGTGGCGTCCTCAGAGGGAGCGGCCGAGGTATTCTCCTATTCGATCTGGCACAGGCCGGCGCGGTCCACTCCTCGTATGCGGTCTCCACGGAGGGATTCTCGGCCGCGCAATGCTTGATCAGCGACGTGCAATTTGATGGGCGGATCAAACAGCCCGCCTTCACGTACATCGATGCGGACCTCAAGGGGTTCGAGGAGTGGCTGTGGACCCGCGCACTGAAGTGGAAGTATGGGAAGGTCGTCTCCACCGCTAAATATCGGAAACCAAAACGGATCATATACCGGCTGCAACATGGTCGGCTGTCGCTAGTGCAGCATCTGACCGGATCGTCTCAGGGGCATTCCGATATCACGTGGAGCGAGGCCGCGTATCTCCGGTTCCGGCCCGACAAGTTCCTCGGCATGGGCGCAGCGATCGAGTGGTATCGCTGGCTGCAAGATTTCATGATCTTGCTGACTGACTCGGACTATTGCCTCGAATGGCCCGAAGTCCGGTGGAGGAAGCACAATTGCACCCTGTATTTCCAGCGCTTAACGTCAAAGGCCGAGCAGCCACGCCTCCAGGAGTGCCCGACGAACTTCCCGAAGATACGCGAGAGCTTCGGCGTCCTATTCGAGAAATGGCTGGGCGTTCGCGACACCTACGGGCCGGGGATCTATCTCTACCTCGGTACCCGGCGCGGCATGCAACTCTACGCGGAAAACCAATTCATCATGTTGGTGTCCGGCCTGGAGGCATTTCACCGGACCAAGTACGGCGACGTCCCGCTGCCAGACGCAACGGAAAAGGTTGAGAGGATCGTCAGCCAGATAACAGGCGGGAGGGACAAGCGGTGGGCGAAAAACCGACTCGCACTCGCGATTTTGCCGAGCCTAGAGAATCGAATTTTCGAAGTGGTAAATGCACTGGCGCTTGGTTTCGGCGAAGAACGACTGAAGAGCTTCTCGAAAGATTGCGCGAAGCTGCGCAATGATCTCGCTCATTACGGTGGCAGCCGCAGCAGAACGACTGGGTACAGCGATTTCATCTCATTGGTGATCAAGAAGAACAATGCGCTTGGGTCACTGTGCCATGCGCTCGCCCTCACTGAAATCGGCCTCGACCCGGCGGCGGTGCGGGCCTGGGCCGTAGAAAGCCCTGCGGCTTTTCGGAGGAACTGGTATTTCGCCGAGGCGGGTTTAATGGAGCACGTTGACGCTCGCTCACAAGGTGCGACGGCCGCCCGGTAGCGCGCCCCGCGACCGCTACATGCGAAAGCTCGTCGATGGCCACCATCACTGATCAACGCCCGCTGTCGGCGCACTGGAGACCTGTGGAGGGCAGCCGCAAAGGTCCGCCATCTTTGCGACACGGCCTAGACCCAACAGTGACACTGGTGGCGAATTCGGAGTTCGTCGCTTGTTCACGGGCCGACAGCTCGGCAAACCTGCTCTCGCGGGTGCTTTCGGCCTGGCGGACGAGCGCCGCGGCGGACATCGCGGCAGAGCCGCTGAATTCGCCACCAGTGTCAACAGTCGTGTCACCAGCCGCCAAATCGGTCGCCCCGTGCGAGGCCGTCCCGTGTCATCACCAGAGTCATTCGAAACGCTTGCCTGCGATTCTGCCCAGTGACCGCGAAGCTGTGCGTTTTGGCTATCCGGGCCTTCAGCTCCGGAGGTGCTCGATCTTCAGCTCCCGCCACAGCCAGGTGAAATCGTAGGTCGCCATCGGGTCATTCGGGTCCGGGCCGTGGCTGGCACGGTTCTCGAGATGCTTCAGCCAGACGGCGAGGGCTCGTCGACCGCGGGCGCTGCGAGCGGCGGCACGTGGGGTGAGGTTGCCCAGCATCGGCACGGGTTCGTCGAGCATCATCCGGTACTGCCGGTCGAGCATCTCGTGGACCAACTCGGTCTGCGCCTCGGGCGGGATCGGCAGTGCGGGCGCCGTCGTGCTG
>JAVKSW010000501.1:0-2728 GCA_039583505.1 Bryobacteraceae bacterium
GAACCGAATCTGAGGCCGGATCTCGCTGGAGCGCTGCTGATGCCGGCAGACAGCGTGTGCTATCCGCCCACCGCTGCCAAGTATTTTGTTGAGCGCCACGGTTCGGGGCGAATCGAAGTATTTCTCCGGACGAAAGTGGTTGAGGTTTGCGATTCAGGCGTCACTTCGCAGGACGGCACCGCGATATCGGCCGGCCTCATAGTACTCGCTACAGGCGCGGCAATCTCGCAGTTAGTTCCGGAAATACAAGTCCGGCCGCGCAAGGGCCACCTGCTGATCACGGACCGGTATCCGGGATTTGTCCGGCATCAGCTGATTGAGTTGGGTTATCTGAAGAGCGCGCACTCGACAGCCTCGGATTCAGTCGCTTTTAATGCGCAACCAAGGATTACAGGGCAGATTCTACTTGGTTCGTCCAGGCAATTCGGCGCCGATGAGCCGCAGATCGATGCCCATATTCTGCGAAGAATGCTGGCGCGCGCGATCAAATACATGCCGGGCCTGGAACAGATGTCCGCCATTCGAACCTGGACAGGGTTCCGAGCCGCGACGCCCGACAAGTTGCCGCTGATAGGCCTGTGTCCGGGATATCGGAACGTGTATGTCGCCACCGGCCATGAAGGGCTCGGGATTTCGACCTCGCTTGCCACAGCGCGTCTGCTGGGCGATTGGATATTCAAAAGGGATTCTGCCATCGCTCGTGAGCCTTATAGTCCTGACAGACAGTACTCGATGCATGCCTGAGAGCCTGCAAATCTACGTGAACGGGAAAGCGTTCGAGGTTGCGGCCGGGACGTCAGTTGCGGCGGCTGTTTTCACGGCAGGCGAATGGCGCTTCCGCAGTTCCGTTTCAGGCGAAGCACGCGCGCCCTTGTGCGGCATGGGGATCTGCTTTGAGTGCCGGCTCACTATAGATGACCGGCCGCACTGCCGTAGTTGCCAGATTCCGGTGGCGGCGGGCATGAGGATTCAGACATCGTGACCACGGCAGATGTAGCGGTTGTCGGCGCAGGGCCGGCGGGAATGGCGGCAGCAATCCGCGCGCAGCAATGCGGAGCGCGCGTCATCATTCTCGACGATAATCCCACAAGCGGGGGCCAGATCTGGCGTGGCGGCGAACAGCATCAAAGCGCATCGCAAGCGCGAACCTGGTTTCGCCGCTTTAAGCCCCTCCAAACATTATTGAAGAGCAATTGCCGCGTTATTTCCGCCGAAGCTAAGCCTCTCAAATTCGTCATCGAAACCGTCGACGGAGCGGAAGAAGTACATGCGCGAGCGGCGATTCTGGCCACCGGAGCGCGAGAAATTTTCCTCCCTTTTCCGGGATGGACCCTGCCCGGCGTGATGGGCGCAGGCGGGCTGCAGGCAATGGCGAAATCCGGATTGCCGGTAGCGGGAAAAAGAATCGTGGTTGCAGGGAGCGGGCCGCTCCTGCTCGCGGTGGGCGATTACCTCAAGAAGCACGGCGCGCAGGTGAACTTGATTGCCGAACAGTCCTCACGGGCGCGTCTGGCTCGATTTGCGCTGCAACTGATGCGGCAGCCGGGAAAGCTGGCGCAGGCGGCGGGACTGCAACTTTCGATTTTGGGCGTTCCTTATCTGCAGGATTGCTGGATAGAAGAGGCTAGAGGCGAGGGCCGGTTACAAGCGGTGACGCTGCGGCGCGGCCGCAAGGCGTGGAGCGAGGAGTGCGATTACGCGGCGATTGCGTTCGGTTTGTACCCCAACACGGAACTCGCTTCCGTGCTCGGTTGCAGCATGACGGGGGCCGCGGTCGCGGCGGACGAGTTTCAGCGTACGTCTGTAAATGATGTCTATTGCGCTGGAGAATGTACCGGCATCGGAGGAGTGGAGCTTTCCATCACGGAAGGCGAGATTGCCGGCTACGCCGCAACGGACAACCTGGATGGCGCGCGTAAACTGTTTGCGGCGAGAAGGCGCGGACGGGCGTTTGCGGCAGCTTTGAATTCCGCGTTCGCGCTACGCAGCGAACTGAAGCGTCTTCCGGGACCGGATACGTTTGTCTGTCGGTGTGAGGATGTGACATTTCGACGGCTCGAAAATGTTCCGTCTTTCCGTTCTGCAAAGTTGCATACGCGATGCGGCATGGGTCCGTGCCAGGGACGGGTCTGCGGTCCCGCGGCCGACTTTCTTTTTGGGTGGAGGACGGAGTCGATTCGGCCGCCCTTATTCCCCGCGCGGCTGGGCACATTGGCTTTCACAGACATAGAAGAAAAGGAGATCTCTACATCCCGATGAGAAAGATGACGTGGAAGGGGGTGATTCCCGCAATCACCACGCCTTTCAACGAAGACCTATCGATAGATTTTGCATTCCTTGAGCAACACTGTAAGTGGCTGGTCGATAACGGCTGCAAGGGCGTGGTGGCGCTAGGCTCGCTCGGCGAAGGGGCCACCCTGACGAGGGAAGAGAAAGACCGAGTCCTGGAGATGTGCGTGAAAGCCGTGGGACACAACGCTTTCGTGGTGGCGGGTATTTCGTCGCTAAGCACGGCGGAGGCTATTTCGATTGCCCAGTCAGCGGAGGCGATTGGCTGTCATGCGTTGATGGTGCTGCCGCCATATGTGTACGTCGGGGACTGGCGGGAAATGAAAGGACACGCCAGCGCAGTATTGGCTTCGACTTCGCTCTCCGCGATGCTCTACAACAACTCCATCGCCTACGCGACGGACTTTTTGCCGGAGCATGTGCACGAACTGCTGCAGGA
>JAVKSW010000502.1:0-2723 GCA_039583505.1 Bryobacteraceae bacterium
GCTACTCGTCCCTAAGGATAAGAAAGTGTTGGAGCGTCTGCAAAAGGTGGAAGTGTGGATCCCCAATGATGCCGCGTATCCCGTCCAACAGCAGTTTTATGAGCCTTCGGGTAATTGGCGGAGGGCGACCTACACCAACATACAACTGAATCCACAGATCCCGGGCACTTTGGAACTTCAGTTGCCGCCTGGGACAAAGAGGCAGAGTACTCAGTAGCGGCACGCCGTCTAGCCGGAAGCCATTTCATCCGAATGCCCGACCAGAAGAAAAATGCCGGAAGGTTAGCGTTCATTGATTGGACGCGTGGCTTCGCCGCCGTGGTCATGCTCCAGGGCCACACGTTCGATTCTTTTACCCGCACTGATTTACGCGATAAGAGCGCCTTTATGCTCTCGCAGTTCCTCGGCGGAATGCCTCCGGCTATTTTCCTTTTCCTCACCGGCATTACCTTCGCGTTCTTGATGGACAGCCAGGAGCGGCAGGGCAGGACGGCATGGCAGCGCGTAATCGCCGCTCTGAAGCGATCGCGCTATCTATTTTTGATTGCGTTTCTGTTCCGCCTCCAGCTTTACGTATTCGGATTTCCCACCAGCCCGGCCGGCGAGCTGCTGAGGGTCGACATTCTCAACTGTATGGGGATGGCCATGCTGCTCCTCGCACCCATGGCGGTCTTCACTACGCGCGAGCGCATTCGGCTCTGCACCGTTCTCGGTCTGGTGATTGCCGGCCTCGCTCCCCTGGTCAGCATGATCGATCCACCGAGCGTGCCAACCATTGTCCGGTCGTACTTCTTCCCGAGCTACAACTACTTCGGCTTTTTCCCGTGGGCTTCGTTTCTGGCCTTCGGCATGGTTGCCGGCAGCGTGATTCGTAGCGTCAAGGGAGAAGAAATGCCGCGCGCGATGCTCTGGATGCTGGCCATCGGCGTCGGCCTGGCTGTCGCCGCCCACCAATTATCGAACCTGCCCTATTCGCTGTACGCGAAGAGCGATTTTTGGCTCAACAGTCCTGCGCTCATACTGATCAAGCTCGGCGTAGTTCTTGCCCTATTGGCTGTTGCCTTCCTATGGGTGAACGTCAGCCCTGCCCAAAAGTGGAGCTTCTTCAGGCAGCTTGGAACCACATCGCTGCTGGTCTATTGGGTGCACATCGAGATCGTGTATGGGCGCTGGTTCGGCATTTGGAAGCAGTCCATGTCAGTCGGACAAGTGCTCATCTATACTGTCATACTGCTCGCGTTGATGACCGCACTCTCCGTCGCGCGTTCGCGTTGGCCGTCCATCCGGGCGGCTCTGAAATCATCCCCCCTTCCGGAGCCACGCCGCGTATCGGGAGACTAGCCGCTCAATTCGTTACGTGGGGGCTCGTTGCTGGCGAGTTTGGCGGGCGCACCTTGCAGTCGGACCCTCCACTGTGGTTAGACTTTATTCAGCACACCAACTAAGAGCATGCGGGTACTTGTCGTAGAAGACGAAAAGCGGATTGCGGACTTTTTATCGCGAGGTTTGCAGAGCGCCGGCTACGCCGTCGACGTGGTCCATACAGGGATGAACGCGATCGATCGCATTCATTCCACCGAATACGACCTTGTCATTCTCGATCTGGGCCTGCCGGACATCGATGGGCTGCAGGTGCTTCAGAAAATGAAGAACCGCAAGACCATCCCTCCGGTGTTGATTCTCAGCGCGCGAGATGCCGTCGATGATCGCGTCAAAGGTCTCGAGCAGGGTGCCGACGATTACCTCGTCAAGCCGTTTGCCTTTGTCGAGCTGCTCGCCCGTGCCCGCGTCCTGCTGCGCCGTGGACAACCGACCCCCGAAAAACTTCAGGTCGGCGACCTCAGCCTGGATTGCATCCGGCGAAAAGTAACCCGCAACAATGAAAATATCGAGCTTGCCCCCAAGGAGTTCAGCATCCTCGAGTACATGATGCGCAACCGCGGACGGCCGCTCAGCCGTACCATGATCGTAGAGCACGTCTGGGACATGGATTACGACGGATTGACAAATATAGTCGACGTTTACATCCGCCATCTGCGCAGCAAGATCGACGACAAATTTCCCATGAAGATGATTCATACGGTGCGCGGTATCGGTTATATGTTGGATGTGCCCGAAACACAGCAGCCGGTCCCGGCGGAGACCGTCAACCCATAGGTGTTCTCATGCTTTGGAAGAAGCTCCACGAAGTAAGGCTCTTCCGCACCCTTCGGTTCCGGCTTGCAGCTACCTTCCTGTTGCTTCTCACGGCCGTTCTCGCTGTCGTCGGCTTTGTCGGAACCACCACTCTCCGCACTGTGTTAGCCAATCAGAGCGAAGATGAGTTGCGAGAGCAAATTGGTGCGCTGAAAGGATGGATCGAGTTTAACGACGACAGCGGCACTCCCTACTGGTTCGCCGACCATACCGATCCTGAAGAAGAAGCCGAAGTCTCGCGTCTGGAAGCCGTTTACGTCGTTACCGACGATCAGGGCCGAATTGTCCTCGATTCGTCAGGACCCGCATTCAGGCAGCTTTCCAAGCGCCAAACCATCCTTTCCGAGCTGGCGCAAATGCAGCAGACGCATGAACCAGTGATGAAGATCATCACCGGAACCGATGGAGTGAAGTATCAAATCATTAGCAGCACTCTAACCAACCCAAAAATGGGCCAGCGCTGGTACGTCGCCGAAGGCCGCCCCTTGACGGAGGACCAATTGGTCCTGCGGCATTTCCGCCGTAAC
>JAVKSW010000503.1:0-2713 GCA_039583505.1 Bryobacteraceae bacterium
CCGCCGTGGCGATCAAGCTCACCTCACCGGGGTCGGTCATTTTCCGCCAGGCCCGCTGCGGTTTGAATGGCAGGCGGTTCACGGTATATAAGTTCCGGTCCATGGTGGAGAATGCGGATGAGATGAAGGCGCAGCTTGAACATCTGAGCGAGCGGCAGATCGCTTTCAAGCTTTCGAGGGATCCACGCGTTACACCGATTGGGCGATGGCTTCGCAAATTCTCAATCGATGAGCTGCCGCAACTCTACAACGTATTGCGCGGCGATATGTCCATCGTAGGCCCGCGGCCGCCCCTGCCCGAAGAGGTAGATCGCTACGAGCGTTGGCAGAGACGGCGGCTGCGGATGCGTCCGGGACTAACGTGTCTGTGGGCGGTCGCCGGGCGCGATCGAATCGATTTCAACGCCTGGATGCGAATGGATATTTCCTACATCGAGAATTGGTCTTTGAAGCTAGACTGCTCGATCATTTTGAAAACGATTCCTCACGTGCTGGCCGGAAGAGGCGCTCACTAAGCATGCATCTGATACCTACAAACGAAGAAGTCATCGCGATGCTTCGCCAGACGGGGGCTTTGCGCGACGGCCATTTCGAGTACCCGAACGGCATGCATGCCGACGAATTTCTCCAGGTCGCGCTAGCGTTTCGCTACTACGAATGGGCCAAGATTCTCAGTGTGGGCCTGAGCCGGCGTTTGCGAGCCGACTCGGAAATGCGCGCCATGATCCGGGAACTCTCGATCGTCTGTCCCACGACGGGCGGCCTGCCCATTGCCTATGGCGTCTGCGAAGCGCTCCGAGCGCACCAGGTTTACTGGGCAGAAAAGGACAACGATGTTGCCCCTCTGCGTTTCCGGCAATTCGTCGAAGCGGAAAAGGGCGAAAAAGTGCTGTTGGTGGACGATATTTTGCGCACCGGCAAGCGCCTGACCGATCTACGGGCGCTGGTGGAAGCGAGGGGCGCGGAAGTGGTCGGCATCGCGGTCGCGGTGTACCAGCCGAATCCGACGATCGCCAGTTTTGGACATTTACCGATGTTCTATCTCACGAAAATGGACGCGACCTATTACAAGGACGCGGCGTCCTGCGAGCTGTGTAAGAGAGGCGTCGAAGTGGAAAAGATCTGGGCATAACGCCGCTGTAAGGCTGAGACAATCGGTTCTCGTCCGGCACTCCTGTTCCGGGACCTCTCTCCGCATCATGCGCGCTTTTGCGGTAGCTGTTTTGGTTTGCTCCTGCGCTTTCCTGACGTGGGGAGCACACGACGGGAGCGAAGCAGAGTATATCGGCGGCACGCGAGCCGATATTCCGGCCAATAATTCAGGACAAATCAGAGTCACCGACCGGGTTTATTTCGAGTTCGTCTCGAAGCACACGCTAGTGAAAGTGCCGTATGAGCGCATAAACCTGCTTGAATACGGGCAGAAGGTGAGCCGACGATACGTCGCGGCGGTGGTGTTGTCGCCGTTGCTGCTGGGGGCGAAGAAGCGGCAGCATTTCTTAACCGTCGGCTTCCAGGATGACGACGGGCAGCAGGAGGCGATGGTATTCAAGGTCGGCAAGAATGATATCCGCCTGACCTTGGTCTCGCTAGAAGCTCGCACGGGACAACAGGTGCAATATCAAGACCAGGACGCGAGGATCGCAGGAAAAGGATGAAGTTCGCGGCCGCTCTCCCACTGTCGCTGTACCTGGTGTTTTGCGGTCACCTCCGGGCGCAGAAAACCGGCGCCGACGCAGGCCCTCAGAGTCTGATGCAAGTCAAGCGCATCTACGTCGCGGATCTGAAGGGAGGCCCACAGGCCGACGCGCTCCGCGCGCTGATCATTGACAGTCTGGATTCGACAAAGTTATTTATCCTTACTGACAATCCAGACCGCGCGGACGCCACTCTGAAAGGCGCCGCGGACGATCACACCTTCACCGACACGTTCAACAAATCGGAAACCGCAAACGGGCACGGTGCGGTCACGGGCTCCCAAGGCGGCTATCTTGCGAGGTCAGCCGCCTCACTGAGTGAAGGCGGGGGCCAGAGCGACTCCTACGATATAAAGGAACGCAAGCACGAAGCCTACGCCGCTGTTCGACTTTGCAATCGCGACGGCGACGTACTGTGGTCCACGACGCAAGAGAGCCTTGGCGCGAAATTCCGGGGCGCGAGCGCGGACGTAGCGGCGAAAATCGCCCGTCAGATCACGCTCGATATGGAGCGGGCGCGTGACGCCGCGGCAACGCGCACCTCTGCGAAACGATAATTCAGCTCGGCTTTCCGGCAAGGGCTTTCAGCCGCTCAAGCAGATATGGCGAAGCCGAGCCCTTCACAATAATCTCATCGATCAGGCCTCGTTCGGGTTTGGCGGCGAGCTTGCCGGATTCCGTCCCTGTAAGTACAAAGATGTGCATCGCAGGGTCGAGTCGTTTTAGTTCGCGTATCAGCGTCAATCCGGCTTCCTGCGTGGGGAAATTCAAATCGATTACGGCGCAGCGCGGTTTATGCGTGACGGCTTTTTCCAGAGCCGACCTGGTATCGCTCGCCTCAATGGCTTCAAACCCGCTTTGGCGCAGCAACATGCCACGAACGAAAAGCTGATCCTGGTCGTCCTCCGCGACGAGAACTTTCATAACCGATCGATAGCCGCGCTCAGCGCGCGAAGGTAATCTGCGCAATGACCATGCGCGGCAAAGCCTCATTCCAGGTCTCCGGCACGGTATCG
>JAVKSW010000504.1:0-2708 GCA_039583505.1 Bryobacteraceae bacterium
GGTTATTCGGATTGGCCAGATAGACGAGTTTGGTTCGCTCGGTAATGGCGTTGGCCAGCGCGGGCAGATCATAGCGCCAATCGCGATACGGCACGGTGCGATAAGCGACTCCGCGGCCACGCGCGAGCACCTGAAAACCGGCGAAAGCGGCATCGGTCGTCAGGACCTCGTCGTTGTCGCACAAAAAGGTGCGCACGACGTTTGCCATGATGCCTTCGCTTCCCGTTCCCGCGATTACGTTGTCGACCTTGGTTCCGAAACGCTCCGCTAACTCATGGCGCAACGCCAGGCCTCCGTCCGGATAGCGGGACATATGCAGCAATGCGCGTTGGGCCGATTCGAGAGCTTTGGGCGAAGACCCCAGCGGATTTTCGTTCGACGCCAGCCTCACGACGCGGGCGAGACCGAACTCCCGCTTCACCTGTTCCGCGTGCAAGCCCGGCTCATACCCGCGCAGGTTGAGGATGTGGGGAGGAATCAGGATGTTGGGAGGAATCAAAATGGATATGCTCCCTCGAGCAATATACTTCTAGGATCGTATATTAGGAGGTCACATGCCGGTTTACCATCAGCTCGGCGAGATTCCCTCAAAGAGACACAAAGTTTATCGGAGGCCGTCCGGCGAGCTGTATTCGGAAGAGCTCATGGGCAACATGGGGTTCGTGGGGCCGTCGTCGTTGCTGTATCACGCGAGGCGGCCGACGGCGGTGCGCGCGCTCGAAATGGTGAAAGAGCTGAAGTGGGAAGCCGCGCAGCCGCAGCCGTTGCGGCACCGGCATTTCCGAACCAAGCAGTTGTCGGAACCCGGAGACGCGATCGTGGACAGGACTCCACTGCTGTTTAACAACGATGTTTCGATGTCCATTGTGCGTCCCCGCGATGAGGTTTCGCGTTTCTACCGGAATGCTCAGGGCGATGAGCTTGTATACGTGAGCGAAGGCGAGGGCGTTCTGGAGTCGGCGTTCGGGAGCCTGGTTTTCGGACCCGGAGACTACCTGGTGATCGCTCGGGGCATTCTTCACCGCTATCGCTTTACGACGGCGAACCGGGTGCTGCTGGTGATGGAGAGCGCCGGGTATGTGCGCACGCCGAAGCGCTATCGGAATGAGTATGGACAACTCACGGAATCCAGTCCCTATTCGGAGCGCGACATTCGCTGCCCGCAGAATCTGGAAACGCACGATGAAAAGGGCGAGTTCAAGCTGATCGTCAAGAAAGCCAACACGCTGACGGAGATGGTGCTCGCCTATCATCCTTTCGACGTGGTGGGCTGGGACGGATATTACTATCCATGGGCGTTGAATATCCAAAATTTCGAGCCGCGCGTCGGCCGCTTTCATCTGCCGCCGCCGACTCACCAGACGTTTGAGAGCGATGGCTTCGTGGTGTGTTCGTTCTGCCCGCGTCCGTACGATTTCGATCCCGATGCGGTGCCCGCGCCGTACAGCCATTCGAACGTGATGTCGGATGAGGTGCTGTATTACGCAAATGCCGAATTCATGAGCCGCAAGGGTGTGGAGTATGGCTCCATCACGCTGCATCCGGACGGGCTTGCGCACGGTCCGCAACCAGGCCGCACGGAGGCATCGATCGGCCAGAAGCAAACCAACGAGCTAGCGGTGATGATGGACACCTTTCACGGGCTGCACGTCAGTCAAGAGGCGCTAGAAGCGGAAGACCCCGGTTACTACCTGTCGTGGCTCGATTAGTCGCGCGCTCGCTATGAGCGACGGTCTCAACGAAACCCACGATCCCGAGTTAAAGAGCTGGGTGGAATCGGCGAATCGGCCGGGTTGCGACTTCCCCATTCAGAATCTTCCGTTCGGCGTCTTTCGCAAGCGCGCGGAGCAGCGTTCGTGTTTGGGCGTTGCCATTGGCGACTTCATTGTGGATGTGCGCGATTGGTTGCCGGGCTATACTCTCAACCACTACATGACTCTTCCGGCAGCGCAGCGCTGCGATCTTCGCCGCGAGCTGAGCAAGGCACTTCGCGCAGGCGCACCCGCGCGCGAGCTGGTTGCGCAGGCGGACTGCGACATGCTGCTGCCGGCGGCGATCGGCGATTACACGGATTTTTACGCTTCGCTGCATCACGCCACGAATGTCGGCAAAATGTTCCGCCCCAATGATCCGCTTCTGCCGAACTACAAGCACGTGCCTATCGCGTATCACGGCCGCGCGTCTTCCATCGTTGTGAGCGGAACCTCGATCCGCCGGCCCATGGGGCAACTCGGCGAAGGGCGATTCGGAGCCACCGAGGAGTTGGATTACGAGCTAGAGCTGGCGGCGTTCGTGGGTCCAGGCAATGCGATGGGGCAGCCGATTCCGATCGACGAGGCGGAGCAGCACATCGCGGGCGTTTGCCTGTTGAACGATTGGTCCGCGCGCGATATACAGCGCTGGGAATATCAGCCGCTGGGCCCGTTTCTGGGGAAGAATTTTGCGACGTCTCTATCGCCCTGGCTGGTGACGCTGGAAGCGCTGGAGCCTTTTCGACTGCCGAGCGAAGCACACGATGTTCCGACTCTTCCCTATCTCACCGCGCCGCGCCCCGGCGGTTTCGACATTACGCTCGAAGTGTGGCTGCGACCCGCCGGAGCAAAAGAACCTGTGCGCCTGAGCCGAGGATCGTTCCGCGACATGTACTGGACGCTGGCCCAAATGGTGACGCACCACACCTCGAATGGATGCCCGCTGCTCGCCGGCGA
>JAVKSW010000505.1:0-2707 GCA_039583505.1 Bryobacteraceae bacterium
CGGAGCGGATTGCGAGCTGATCACGATCGAAGGAGGCGGACACGGGATGTCGCGGTGGCGTACGCCAGAGATGCAACATTGGAAGCCTGAAATGATCGCGTGGTTGAAGAAGAGCATGGACGTGAAATAGACGCGCGCCTTACTTGCGAACCGGTTTATGGATAGCCGGTTGCGGCATCTGCGGCAGTTGGGCAGCGGACGGGGTGGCCAGGAGCGCTCCGGGCCCGCCAACGATTGGCCCGATTGTGACTGGACCACCGGTTTGGACAGCGTTGGAGTTGGGATCGACCATCAGACTTGATTCGTCAACGGCCTCGAAGTCGGACCCTACCAAGAGCGTTAACTGGTGCAGTTCGTCGTCATTCCATCGCGGGTCGGGAGCGCCCGTGATGAACCAGGCAGCTCCGTTGTCGGACAGGATCATGCCGTAGGCTTTTAGCGCCTGCAGAATAACCTGCACATTCGGACCGAACGAGCTGATATCGAAGCTTTGCTTCAGGCGTACGCGAAGACCCATCGGAGGGTTCTGCAGGTTATTTGTAGTGGACGCCCATTCCCGCGCAGGCCAGATGAAACTCTGCTGCGTTACGGGTGCAGTGAACCGGAGCGCATGATCGATGTGGCCGGTTGCCACTTCGTCGTATCGAACCAGTCCGGGAAAGATGGGCAGACCGGCAGCATCCGCCGAGCTCCAGCCCTCGGGGCCCGGTAGATCGGAGAGAAGCGGGTAGATTGCGCCAGCCCCTGCCGTCCACGATCCGTCCGGCTGCGGATAGGCACTGAAGAGTTCATAAAGGATACAATCGCCGCCGTCTATCACAAGCACGTGCCGATCGCCGGTACTGCCGGGCCCACCCTCTATGGGAGGGTTGGGAGGAATTGGATAGGGACCGGGGTCGCTCGTGTAGTTAAAAATGACGTTGACTTTCGGCTGTGTAGACGGGACAACGACGAACGGGATACCGTTCACCGAAGCTGCGCCGAACTCGGCATGCCCATGACTGGCGGCTCCGATGCTTTGTACATATACCGCGGAGTTCGGATGGAGCGGTAATGAGTCAACCCGCGCATTCCAAACGTTATCGGATGGAAAAATCGGGCAGCCGAGCAGGGTGGGCGCTTGCGCGGGAAGCAGCGAGGGGGCAAGGGCCAGCGAGGCGATCGCAACGAAGAAATGCATTAATTTTTTCTCCCAGAAGCGGACAAACGATAAAGGTCACCAGGGATTTCGCTGTAACTTTGATGGCCCGATAAGATCTGCAAATATCCCTTGCGGACGATAATGCATCAAAAAAGGACCAGAAGCAATACTAGAAGTTAGTTTTTTTTAATTTTTTGAGGCGGGGTGCCGCCTGCGGAGTTGACGGCATGCATCTGCGGTGTGCCGCGACCGATCTGTTCCGGGCTCGCGCGCTGCGTAAAGACCGATGCGATAGGATGGGCAGCGCGAGAGATCGCAAGAGTAGGAGGAGAATGTACGTGAAAAGGATGCTCTCAGCCGGTTGCTGCTTTATTGTGTGCTGTTTTGCTGCTCATGCGCCCAAGAAACATGCAGCCGCTGCTATGACCGACCAACAGTTTGTGATTTTTGCGGCAGAAACGGACATGACAGAGGCGCACCTGGCGCAGATGGCCGCCGATCGAGCGTCTGCGCAAGCCGTGAAGACTTACGCCCAAATGCTAGCGACGGATCACACCAGCGATTACAACCAGCTCAGCACGGTCGCGCGTAAAGCAAACCTGACCGTTCCGAACGGGCTTGATCCGACGCACGACAAGATGGTTCTGCCGTTTCAGGCGCTGAAGGGAGCGGCTTTCGACGCCCGCTATATCCATGAAATGGTCGCCGGACATACAAACGCCGTAGCGGTATATACAAGAGAAGCCGCCAATGCGCGAAACGCGGACGTGAAGGCGTACGCGAATCAGGCGCTGCCCACGCTGCAAAAGCACCTGGACGGCGCGAAAGATCTTTCGAAGGGCACGCGCTCCCGCAAGAAGAGGTAGGTGCCAACAGTCGAGCGGTTGGAAGTCCAGACGTGCGGCCTTGATTATTGAGTATTCATGGGCGAACAACAGGGCGTCTGTGCGGGTTTAAACTCCATCAGTTCGACGCGTGTGAGGTTCGGGTCGTAAAGGTTGAGCTGCCACTTGCCGTCGCGGCCTAGCTTCGGCGGCTGCGGCGGTGCACCTTGGTGGCTTAGAACCATCTGATACGCCGGCTGAATACTTTGCACGCCCAGGGCGAAGTGGTTCATGACTCCGCGCGTTTTGGGTGTTGGATTGTTGACGCCGAGCATGTATTCCAGCCAATCGGCGCCGTCTGGGACACGCATATCAACCCAGTTCACCTTGTCGTCCGTCATCCCGCCGTACCACATCAGTTTGAAGCCGAGGATGTCCTTATAGAAACGGTCCTCGGTGGCGCGGTCATGAACGATGAAGCCGGCATGAATCATATGCTGGGAAACGCGGGTGCCAGGCAACAACGTGCCGAATTTACTTTCGTGAAGCGAACCCGGCATGTACTGGACAAACTCGATCCGCCGACCTTCCGGGTCGTTAACCATGAAACTGAGGTTCTTGTCGAGACCGGGTTTTAGGGACGGAGGGACTCTGATGCCTTTGCCCGCGAGATAATCTCTCATTTTCCGGGCGTCCGTGGTTTCGAACGCGATGTGGGATAGGCGGTCTTGCGAATCGCCTT
>JAVKSW010000506.1:0-2707 GCA_039583505.1 Bryobacteraceae bacterium
CTCCGGGCGCGAGCTGTCGAGCGCAGGGGCCAGACCGAACAGCAGTGCGGTGACAAGCATGACTGCGAAAGTGAAGGCGAGAATTCGAAAATCGGGCAGCGCGAAAATCACGACATCTCCCGAAGAATTCGCCGGCAGGTAGGCATCGAGGAGCAGGCGATCTGCCCAAAACGCGAACCAAATTCCGGCAGCGGCGCCAATCCCGGAGAGCAGAAGGCTCTCGATCAGCAGTTGCCGGACGATGTTGCCGCGGCCCGCCCCAATTGCCAGGCGAATGGCGATTTCGCGCCGCCTGGCCGTCGCGCGGGCGAGCAGCAGATTCGCGACGTTAGCACAGGCGAGCAACAAAACCGCGGCTGTAATGCCGAACAGCAGCCAAAGCGGTGTCGAGAGTTGCTCGCGCAGATACGATCGCCCTTTGGAACCAGGCAAAAGATCGATCCAGCACTTCAAAAACTGCTGCCGGGCATAGACAGAGGCGTTGTGGAAGGCAGCCTCCTTCACTTCCATGGAAAGCATGTTGTGCATCAAGGGCTGAAGTGCGGCTTTGGCTTGCGCCCTGCCGATGCCCGGCCTCAGACGCCCGAATGCGTTCACCCAACGCTGGCGACGGTTGTCCAGGCCGTCCCAGAAGGGCGTCATCTGGGCCTTCATCATGATGGGGATAAAAAGCTTGGATGCGTGGCCCAGCTCCACTCCGTCAAAGCCCGGCTGGGCGACACCCAGGACGCTCATGTTGCGCCCATTGACCACCAGCGTTTTGCCCACGATGGACCGGTCCGCGGCAAAGCGAACTTGCCAGAAACTGTAGCTGAGCACCACCAGCGGATGACCCCCGCGGATGCGATCGTCGGCCGGGGTGATGGTTCGTCCGAGTGCAGCGGTGACTCCAAGTACGGGGAAATAGCTGCCGGACACAAGTTCAGCCGCGACGCGCTCCGTACGGTGACCGAATCCGAGACTGGTCTCGATGGGAAAGCGGCAGAACATGCCGGAGAAGACCTGGTTGTTATCGCGGAAGTCCTTGTACATCGGGTAGGAGATCGCGTTTGCGCCCCAGTTGCTCCCGTAATGACGGCCGCGCATGGTGAGCAAAACCAGTTGCTGCGGGTTCTTGACCGGGAGCAATCTCAACATCACCTGATCGAGCAGACTGAATATGGCGGTATTGGCGCCGATTCCGAATGCCAGCGAGAGAACCGCTATCGCTGTGAACAGAGGAGTGCGGCGAAAACCGCGAACCGCGTACCGAATGTCGTTCCAGATTGTGCTCATGTTCCCCTCAACTCATAAGCATCTGCTTTCAGTCCTGTTTAGACGGCGGGTGTCGCGTCAAGTTAGCTACTCCATCGCGCATTATTCAATGCCATGAATGCGCAAGGAAATCAGTTGATCGAGTGTAAGGTTCGGCATGCCGTGAGCGCGAAGTTTTTCGATGTACTCCGGTGTTACGCCATGAATTCTCAGCGCGATCAGTTGATCGGGCTCAGGATGGGGGAAGCCGAGCTGTCCCAGTTCTTTGACATAGTCCGGCGACACGCCATGAATGCGGAATGCGATCAGCTTGTCGCCGGTTTCGACATTCACGCCGGCAGAGCGCAGTTCTCTGATGAAATCCGGCGTCACTTTGTGAATGCGAAAGGCGATCAGCTTATTCACATCGATGACGTTTATGCCTACCGCGCGGAACTCGTCCGCGAACGCTCGATCGATGTGAAAGATTCGGCACGCGAGTAACTTGTCCGTATCCAGCCCCTGAAGACCACTGGACTTCATTTCCCGGGCGTACGCCAGGCTGACGTTATGTAAAGCAAATGCCATCAGCCGGTCGTCCGTTACGCCAGCGAACCCAATCGCCGCCATTTCGCGGCTGTATTGCGGATTCGCACGGAACGTATACAGACCGGCACCTTCGCCGTTTCTGACAAATCCTTCGGCGTCAAACGTACCCGCATCTCGCGCAATCGTAAAGTGGACGTCGTGCTTTCCTGGCGTGAGTAAATCGAGACCCTGCAAATCGCTCGCATTCCAATCGGAGCTCGAGCTGAAAGAGTGGCCGTCGTCTCGGGCGTCTTGCAGCGAGAAGTGAACTTCTCCCGCATTTTCAGAAGGGCTGAGCGTCCATTCGCCATTTCGCGTCTGCGCGGATGCGAGCGCCACGCAAGCGGTGAATGCTGGAATGACGAAAAACACACGTCGGGTAATGGTCATTTGAATCCTCCTGGGGTTGAGCCCTTTGCGACTCTTGGCGACTAGAAAACGTTGGCTATTTTGAGGCCGATCAACTGGCGCATGGTCAGGTTTGAGAATCCGTGAGCGTGGGCCTTCTGAATGAATTCAGGCGTAATGCCCAAAGCTTTGGCGGAGAGATATTCGTGCGTGCTGAGATGCGAAAATCCGGCAGCCTGCATGGCACGTATGTACTCCGGGGTAACACCAACAGCTTTGAGCGCAATCAACTGATGCAGACTGATATCTTTGAGTCCGGACTGACGGTATTGCGCGAGGTCCGAGGGCTGGATGCCTTGTACCCGCATGGCGATCAGATCGTGGATGCTTACGTCGCTCCATTGGGCGCGAATCTTGCGAATGTAGTCCGGAGTAACGCCCTGGATCTTGAGCGCGATCAGATCGTCGACAGAGATGTTGGTGAGCCCGGCGGATCGAATCTCGTCGATATAGGATTGGCTTCCGCCCGGCTCGGGTG
>JAVKSW010000507.1:0-2704 GCA_039583505.1 Bryobacteraceae bacterium
GATTGGGTGACCGCCACAGTGGCGAATCTATCGGTGCCACACCGATCATGGTGCGCGAGGCGCGAAAGAAGCTCGGCGTTCGCGCGGTGTTCAATCGCGTGGATACCTGCGCGGCGGAGTTTGAAAGCTTCACGCCTTACCTGTATTCGAGCTACGAATCGGAGGATGAGGCGGCGCCGTCCCATCGCAAGAAGATCATGATCCTCGGCAGCGGGCCGAATCGCATCGGGCAAGGGATCGAGTTCGATTATTGCTGCTGCCATGCCTCCTTCGCGCTTCAGGACTTTGGGTATGAGTCGATCATGGTCAATTGCAACCCGGAGACCGTGTCGACGGACTACGATACCAGCGACCGGTTGTATTTTGAGCCGCTTACCCAGGAAGAAGTACTGAACATCCACGATGTCGAGAAGCCCGACGGGCTCATCGTTCAGTTCGGCGGCCAAACTCCGCTGAACCTCGCCATGCCGCTCAAAGAGCTTGGTTTGCCGATCATCGGCACCGATCCGAGCAACATCGATTTAGCCGAAGATCGGAAGCTTTTCGGCAAGCTGTTGAACGAACTCGGCATCCCTTCTCCAGCCAATGGCGCGGCGACGAGCGTCGAGGAGGCCCGCGACGTGGCGCGCAACTTGGGTTTTCCGGTTCTGGTACGGCCCAGCTACGTCCTGGGCGGGCGCGCCATGGTCATCGCCTACAACGAGGAGACCGTGCGGCGGTACATGCAGGAGGCGGTGAGTTTTTCGGTCAAGCGCCCCGTGCTGATCGATCGATTTCTGGAAGATGCGACAGAAGTGGACGTCGACGCACTTTGCGACGGCGAAAACGTTTTGATTGCCGGCATCATGGAGCACATCGAGGAAGCGGGTGTTCATTCCGGCGACAGTTCTTGTGTGCTGCCGGCCATTTCGATTCAGAGCCGGAACCTCCGAACGATCGAGGACTACACCCGAACCCTCGCCCGAGCGTTGAATGTTGTCGGCCTGATGAACGTGCAATACGCGCTGAAGGATGGTGACGTGTATGTGCTCGAGGTGAACCCGCGAGCGTCGCGGACGGTTCCCTTCGTCAGTAAAGCGACGGGCGTGCCGCTGCCGAAACTAGCCGTAGGTTTGATGCTCGGCAGAAAGCTGGCCGATTTCGGTCATTTGACAGGCGGAATCGTCAACGGAACACTACCGGTGCGAAATTTCTTTGTGAAGAGCCCTGTCTTTCCGTTTGCGAAGTTTCCCGGCGTAGACCCCGCACTGGGTCCCGAAATGAAATCGACCGGTGAGGTGATGGGAGTGGGCGAGAGCTTCGGCGAGGCCTTTGCGAAGGCGCAGTTGGCTGCAGGGACGCCGATCCCCGATTCCGGAGCGCTTTTCATCAGCGTGAACGATCGCGACAAGCCCGCGGCAGTAGGGGTCGCGGCCAGATTCCGGGAGTTCGGATTCGAGCTGTTCGCGACGCGCGGCACGGCTGCGGCTTTGAAGAACGCCGGTCTGCCCGTCAAAGTAGTGTTCAAGGTGAACGAAGGCCGGCCGAACGCGGTTGACTTGATCAAGGCAAGAAAGTTGAACCTGGTGATCTACACGACGACGGGCAGTCATTCATTCCCGGATGAGCAGACAATCCGGCGCAATGCGGTGACCTATCGGACGCCTTGTATAACGACTATGAGCGGGGCGAAAGCGTCGGCCGAGGCTATCGCTTCCCGCCGGCGCGATCCCATCCGCATCTGGAGCTTGCAGGAGCTGCACGCCTCAGGCGCTTAATGCCGGTGACGCAGGGACGCCGGCCGGGTGAACGGAAGGAATTCCTGCATGAAGTTGTAGGCGGCGTCGCCGCCCAGCCCGATGACAGCCCGTATGAGGCCATTGTTCACCGATCCCGTGCTTCTCGGCTGCCAGACATTCGTGAACTGACCGGCTCCGAACTCGCTGAACACGCGTGCATACGCAAATTCCGACCGCCCTGAATCGGTTTTACAAACGACCACTTGCCTGATCGCATTGAGAGCCCGGTGTTTTTTCCTCTTGTCCTCGGACGGGAAGTACCGCGGGTCTTCGTGGAAGCTGGATTCCAATACCCACGCGAACGTTTGCCGCGAGAGGTTGCCGCCGAACCCCGAGCCATACCTGTCGGCGAGACCGGAAACTCCCTGCCCCCACTCGTGCGGCGCGTTCCGGGCTTGGCCGATTGCCGCGCCGATGATCGCGCCCACGGAGCCGCGAAGACCGAAACTCTGCACGACGCGGTAATCGAATTTGTCGGCCGCCGTGAACGGGGGCGCCGAAAGCGTATTTGGAAGCTTCTCTAACTTGTTGGGCTGCTGCTGGGCAGGTTGTGCTACTTGGCCGGGCTGAGGCGGCGAGTCGGGCGTCTGCGCCCGGAGAGCGATGGACGCGGAGAGCAACACCGCAATGATTCCTATCACGCGGAAACAATGCACCATCGGGGGTCTCAGGAGCACGCGAGAGGCCACTGTAAGCAGTATTGCAGACGCACTCTCCGCGGCCGTATTTGGGCTATTAGATGTCTCGTTACAGCCCGGGATCCTGGAACAAGCGGATGCCGGCGATACCTTCCGCGCCCGCGTGCATGCATTCGGCCGCGTTGTCCCAATTCAGGCCGCCGAGTGCATACACCGGTTTGCCAAGCCGGCAGGCGGCACTCAGGGCGGCAAGGCCAAGCGCTTGGCCCTTGCCTGGCGTGTCGAAGA
>JAVKSW010000508.1:0-2692 GCA_039583505.1 Bryobacteraceae bacterium
GCGCGGGCAAGCGGGACCTCGCCCGTCTCACACCCTGCCATGTGGCTGCCGAACAGGACATGCGTGCCGTTCTCAACGTTACCCTCCGCCAAGGGCCGCCTACTGCTGAGCCGCGCAATCTGGCGTAATCGCGCGCAGGTGCAAACACCGGTGTTTGCGCTGCTGCAAAAGAGAGTGCGATGGCTCAGGTTCACGTCATTTCCGGCGTCGAGCGGCGGCGGCGCTGGAGCCCGGAGCAGAAGCGGGCAGTAGTCGCGGCGGCCTTTGCGCCGGGCGCGGTGGTTTCGCAGGTGGCGCGCCAGGCGGATCTGTGCCCCGGCCAGATCTATCGCTGGCGGCAGGATCTGGCCGCTGCTTCTTGCGGCTTCGCTCAAGTTGTCGTGACGGCGCCGGAGCCGGTGTCTTGCGAGGACGGGACGCCGGCGATCGAAGTGAGGGTCGGCGACAGCGTACAGGTTCGCATTCCCGCAGCCGGAAGGGCCGCAACCGTTCGTGCCATCGCTGCTCTCCTGCTCGAATTCGCGGCAGGATAGCACCGTCAGGCGCCTATATGAACAGTATTGCGGTTAAGCAGGTTTGTCCATTTTCGACCTCTGGTGTACTCACCGCGCAAAAGTCGAGAATTCGGACATCCAAAGCCGTCATTGGAAAATTCTCGGCGATACCTAGTTGCAATGACTACCCGCCGGGCACCGCATCCGCTTTGGACATATTGCAGTTGCGACATTGCTCGGCAGTGCAAGGGATTGGGCCGTTATAAGTCCCGGTCTTTGGATCTAAGACCCACATTTCGAATTTGTCGCCGACAGCATAGCAGCGGCAATGATACAATAGTCTTTGCACTGATTCCGTCGTAGGTTGGTCACCTTGCTTCGAAGGGGCATTAGCCATGAACCTGCTCCTTTCTTTACTGTGTTATCACAATGCATTCCACAGGCCATTGATGATTATGTTTCCCATTTTCGGATGCGAGTGCCACGCTTGTTGCGGCCGGTGACAACTGGGGTTTGGTCGCTAGCCACCCACCGAACGCTGGGCCGCCCAAAAAACTAAGCACGCACCCAGCGCCGCCATTTAGCTTTCGCGGTTTTTGTATAAACCGGTTGTCTCCTAGCTCCTATCTCAGTCGCTAGTTGTGCGAGTAGCTTGTTATATTCCTGCATCACGTCTTCGCTCTTTGCAGCCTCTGCGGGAGCGACGAAGCAGGAATCCCATTCGGGCTTCCATTCCGACCCCCATTCTATCTTTAGCCGGTTCCGGTCGGCACGGAGGCAGGCGTCGCGTCCAACCGCCACGAACGTTTTAAAGCAAGTATGGATGAAAATATTATATTGTTCAAAAATAGATGGCGAAAATAGTGGACCATATATATAAATTGTTTGGTCTAGTTCTCGCTTTCTCTGTATTATTAGAGGAGGGTTTAGGGACTTCCAAGATCCTCTTGATAGAAAAAAGCATAATAGCTCATTAAGCTTAGGGGCGACACTATCATACACTGATATTCTCTTTTTGATTAACTCCTGGTTGACGCTTTTTCTTGCGTCAAACCGGATTGCAATGTAGGCGGCAACGATACCGATCGCGCCGGTTAGCATGGGAGTAGCTATCAGGCTCCACAACGGAGCGCCAGTCGTGGGCGGAATGGCTTCCGCGTGAAGCATCGTTCCGCTGAGGCACACGACAGGGGTTACGATGGCCCACGCCGTGATCCGGAGCCGCTTCTGGAACACCCCCTCTCCTCATTCAAAAGCCTTTTCATAGATCCTGGGCAAGGCGCAGCCGGTTGACAAGACCCAGCCGCTGGAGCGCCATGCAGCGTGCAAAACTCAAGAGGCTCTTATCGGATTTCGGGGTGATGGGTTGGGTCACATGACCAGAGCGGCGATGAGCGCGCTGAGCAGTGCTTTGCCGCGGCGGCGCGCATTGTGGACGAACTGAAAGAAGCCGAGATAATCTGGCAGTTTCTCTTGCGAGATGCCCCGGTGCGGACGCAACCACGAGCGCAGCAAGGACCAGAGGCCTTCCACCGTATTGACGTGGACTTCGCAGAAGCCGTCGCCATCCTCGTCACGGGCGTATTCGCCCTGCCCGTGACAGACACTCTTGTGCTGGTAGCCCCAGGCGCCCCTTCGACAAGCTCAGGAGGCGGGCGTAGATATTGTACTCATCGGTGTAGAGGAGGCTGCCTTTCGCGACGGTGGCCTCGATCACCGGCTTGATCGTGGCCTGCTGCACGTTGGCCAGCATGGGCAGGACGACTTGGCCGCCGCGCTGGATCACGCCGAGGATCGGCGGTTTTTCCTTCTCCAGCGTGCCGCTCCTGAGCTTGTCGAAGGGCCGGCGCGCCTCCTGAGCTTGTCGAAGGGCAGCCGGCGCCGACGTCCGAGCCGCCCCCTTTGGCCACGGCGGCGGGACGGCCCTTGTGCCCGGCCACCACGTAAACCTCGTCGATTTCGACCTCGCCCGCAACCTCCACGGCCGGCGTTTTGGCCACCAGACCGTGGCGCAGTTGGTCCGTCATCATCTGCACATCGGCCTCGCTGAGGTCCAGCTCCCCGGCAATCTGCCGGTTGGAGAGGTTCAGGCCCATGAAGTAGAGGCACAGTACCCATATGCGCAGCGGCTGGTGATGGCCGGCCAGTACCGTGCCGGTAAGATCGTCGAAGCGCCGGGCACATCCCTTGCAGCGGTA
>JAVKSW010000509.1:0-2689 GCA_039583505.1 Bryobacteraceae bacterium
GTTGGCGTCGAAAGACTTGACGTGCATGGTAACGGGAATCATTTGCGAGGTAGCGCCGAGCTCGCCCGCGATGCCGCTGTGGCGATCCTGGCGCAGGGCTCCGACGATTTCGGATGCGTTGCCCATCTTGGTCGGCTGGTAGGACGAGGCGAGTGTAGTCACTATGTCTTCCTTGGCGAGAGGCATGTCCACGGGGCCGAGGTTGAGCATGGGATGGCCGAAAGCCAGGATGCGCCGGCCATCGTTATAAGTGACGGTGCCGGCGCCGGTCATGGTCATGTCGCCGGAGACCAGGACCGCGGCCACGCTTTCGCCGGGCTGCAGTGAGGTGCGCCAGTCTTTGGCAGGCGTGGCGGAGTTGAGCGCACCACCGGCGCCGCCTTGTGAAACGGTGAGCCCGAGCTGGGTGAAAATGGGCGCGAATTCGCGGGTCGCCTGATCGGTGAAACCGGACATGGTGAGCGGCGTCGCGATGGGCGTCATCATGTGAGCTTCGAGCGGAGAATTTTCTTGCGCGGTGGCCGAGGGCGCGGCTGATGCGCTTTCGGGCGTTCGGCTATCGGCGGGACGCGTTTTATCGAAATCGTTGACTTCGAGCATCAGGCGGATGGGGGTGATGCCACAGATGGCGTCGGGCGAAAAGACGCTGAGGCGCAGAGCGATGGCGCCGACCAGCTTCCCATTGATATAGACAGGACTGCCGCTCATGCCGCCGGCGACGTTGGTGCGCTCCGCTTTGCCGGTGAGCTTGGCGACGATGACGTCCTGGTGAGGGCCCCACATGTTCTGCCAGATGCCGATGATTTCGACGGGCACAGGCTCCGGTGTTGTGCCTTGGAAAACGGTCCAGGCCACGCCCTTCATGCCGGGTTTCAGAGCACTTTCCGGAAAAAATTCGACCTTTCCGGCTTTGGGTGGGATAGTCATATTCGGGATGCCGGATCGCGTGCCGCTGGAGGTACCGGCAGTGGGGGCGGCGGCGAAAAGCGAGGCAGAGAAGAGGAAGCAAATGAGTGCTCGTGGGAGCATGAAAATACCTTCTTAGGAGACCAGGACGCGATTTCGGTGCAGCTTCAGTCTAGAGGAGACACCGGATGGTTCCCATTATCCCGCAGATAATCGGAGTACTTGGACGGGTCGATGCGAAGATGAAGTTTCTCTAGCGTTAAGGTTTTCTCAAACTGACGCTTTTCGCGGGGCCGGGGACTCAAATAAGCAGCACTGAATTGTAGACTGATAACTTCCCAAAGTGGATTGAGGAGAGCTAGGACATGCGAGGCAGGTTCACGATTGCGGGCTATTTTCTTTGTGCCGTGACGGTGGCGGTTGGAGTGGCGGCCGGGCAGAAGGCCGGAAAAGGCGACGCAGTGAAGGGCAAGACGGTATTTGAGCAGTGCGCGATGTGTCACAACATCGATTCACCCGAGAAGAAGATGGGACCATCGCTACAGCATTTGTTCCAACACAAGACGCTGCAGAACGGCAAGCCGGTGAACGATGCGAATGTGATGGCGCAGATCAACAACGGGGGGAACGGCATGCCGCCTTATAGCGACATGCTGTCGGCCGAGGACAAGGCCAACGTGCTGGCGTATTTGCACACGCTTTAGCGGGGCCGGCGGGTGGCTGTGGCGGGATGGCCGTTTGCTAGATTTGTAGAAGTTCCTCGCGTCCCCATCGTCTAGCCCGGCCTAGGACACCGCCCTTTCACGGCGATAACAGGGGTTCGAATCCCCTTGGGGACGCCAAAACGAAGCTCGGCAACACTTCACCTTCCCTGATAGGCGGAGTTACTTTTCGCCGCGTAAGAAGTCCAACAGAGCGAAGGAGAAAACCATGCGAAACATTCTGGCCAGTTTAGTTTTGGGCCTGTCACTGTGCGTTGTTCCAGTGCTGGCGCAAAGTCATGACACGATACGCGATGCGCAGCAGGCTTTAAAGGACAAAGGGTACGATCCTGGTCCGATCGATGGAATCAACGGACCGCTGACGAGAGCCGCGGTACGGAATTACCAGCAAAAAGAGAACATCGACGTGGATGGGCGGCTGGGCCCGAAGACGCTGGATAACCTGGGGGTGAAACACGCGGGCGCGGGGACTGAGTTTAATGAAGCCGGAGAAAACGTGAAGCACTCGTATGGAACGGGCGCGAAGGACATGGGCCAGGGCACGAAAGAGGCCGGATCGGAACTGAAGCATGGAGAAGTGGTCGACGGCGCGAAAGATTTCGGTAAAGGCGTCGGGCACGGCGTCGCGAAGATGGCGGTCGGGACGGGTCACGCGGTCAAGAACGTCGCGAAGGGAAGTAAGACCGCGGTGACGGGCGATACCAGCACGCATCACTGAGATCACCCAAGATCACCGCGAGCATGACCCGCGGCGGCTTGAGGCTTACGGAACCATACGGAGACCGCTAGCAATCGTTTTTACAAGAGTGCCGTTCGCGTCGTCGTCCTTCAAAGCCCACAAGAATGCGCCGCCGAGACCTCGTGCGCGGAGTTTGACGTAGGCCATTTTAAAGGTGACCGAGGCCGGATCGTCATACGTCCAGAAGGTTTGGGTGGTCGGGTTGTAGAGCCAGTCCGCGAGCGAGAAAAAGTCGCGATGGGCGCTGAAGCCCGCAGCAGTGAATGTCTCGAGCGTCCGGAAAGTCGCGAGGCCGTCGGTGGCAAGCGTATCGCCGGAAGGC
>JAVKSW010000510.1:0-2688 GCA_039583505.1 Bryobacteraceae bacterium
AAGTAACTGGCGAGTGCCGCCGCCAGGACCAAACTGGCCGACATTGCAGCGTAGGTAAGGGGATCCGAAGGACTGACAGAAAACAGCAGCGATCTCATCAACGGCGCCAGGACAAGCGCCGCGGCGAGCCCACAACCGCACCCAATCGCCGACAGAGTCAGACCACTGCGGACGAAAGCAGTGGTGAGCTGTGCAACCGGTGCGCCGAGGGCAAGCCTGATCCCGATTTCCCGCGTGCGTTGCGAAACCGAATACGAAATTACTCCGTAGATACCCACAAGCCCCAAGAGCAGGGCCATGCCGCCGCCAATCGCGAGTAGCACCAAGGTGAACGACGTACGCGCAAGCGAGCGCTTATACAACGTTTCAAGCGTTCCCTTTTGCTCCAGCGCAAGGTCCGAATCGACACTCCAAAGCGCATTCTGCAATTCCTTTTGCAGTGATATGGACCCGGCGCGCGACGTATGAATCACAAACGAAATATAGCGTTGCACGTCCAAGGCTTCACCTTCGAACCTTTTTGTGAGCAGCGGCCAATAGACGATGGTGGGTGCGGGCTTATCCACGCCGTCTGCATGCTCATCAGCAACCACGCCGATCACTTCGCGCCAGTCGTCTTTCTCATTTGGACGGATGCGCTTACCAATAGCAGCCTCCGGGGCTCCCCACAGATCTCGAGCCGTATTCGCGGAAACAATCGCGACGTCGCCCCCGTTGTAGATCTCGGACCAGGTAAGGTCGCGGCCTGCGAGCATTTGCTGGCCCATGGTTGCGAAATATCCCGGCGCAACGGATTTGTAGCGCCGGAGCGGGGCGATTGTACCTTCGCGATAGGTCTTGTCTGCGGCGTACACAGGATCGTTGTTTTCGTTGCCGCCCATCGGCAGAGAGGAGGTGATGGAGGCCGAAATTACGCCATTGACGCCCAAGATCTCGTCGAGCATTGCCTGCTCCATCCGCATCACGCGCTCTGGTTCTTTTACCTGTTCGTCCGGTATTCCAATCCTTACAGTCTGAATCTCCTGCGCGTTCCTGAATCCCGGATCCACGTTATGCAGATTGCGGAACGTGCGGATCATGAGCCCTGAAGTAACCAGTAGGACCAGTGCGAGCGCCACTTGAAAAACCACAAGAAAGCTCCGTACCTGCTGCCGATCCTTGCTGTGGCTCATCGAGCGGCCGCCGCTGCGAAGCGCATTCTCAAGCTGGGGCCGCGCATACCGCAGAACGGGGATTAAGCCAAGCAACGCGCTGAACCCAATGGACACGATGAATGTGAACAACAGGACCCAAGCGTCGATTCTGACATTGCCGGAACGCGGCAAGTGCACCACATCCGACACTGAGGCCAGCTTCAAAGCGCCCCGGCACAAAGCGAGTCCCACTCCGCCGGCAATAACGCCCAACGTGACGCTTTCAAACAGGAGTTCCCTGGCGATACGGGTTACGGCAGCGCCCAGCGCGGCGCGAACTGCCAGTTCCTGTTGCCGCCCCTCAGTTCGGACCAGCAGAAGATTCGCAACGTTTGCGGATGCAATCAATAGGACGATGCCGACCGTCGCCATCAGCACCCACAGGGTGTTTCCGATATCTCCGACTAAGTCCGTTTTGAGCGGTCTTAGATTTGGAGCGATATGCGCATCTTCATACATGCTTAAGGTGAAACCCGGAGGCGGCGGAAACTGCTTCGCGACTATGCTCAATACACGCGCGAAATCGTCACTGGCTTGCCTGATCGTTACTCCCGGCTTAAGCCGCCCGACGCATAAAAAGCTGAAACCGAGTAAATGCAAACCAGAACGTTTGAACCGCAAAGGCAGCAGCAGATCTGGTTTTTCATCCATGAACTCGAACGATGGCGGCAGGACACCGATGATCGAGACCTGATTGCCTTCAATGTTCATGCGCCGGCCCAGCACGGCGTGGTCTCCGCCGAAATGGGAATGCCAATAGCCGTCAGAGAGCATAACGGTGCGTTCGGAGTGAGGGTCATCGTCTTTGGACGTAAAAGAGCGGCCAAGTTGCGGCGCGATGGCGAGGATGGGCAGCAGTTCATGCGTAGCGAAGACCGCCTGCACCTCTTCGGGATGACTTTTGGCGGTAACGAATGTCCCGCCGGTCGCGTACATGCTGACGCCTCGAAACGCGCGGCTCTCATCGGCCAAGGTGAAGTACACCGAGGGAGCCATATTCAGGTCGGCTATTTTGACCCCTGGCGCTGTCATCCACACTGCAAGCAATTGCTCGGGGTGAACGTAGGGCAACGGCTTCAGCAATACACCATTGATCACGCTAAAGATGGCGGTTGTCGCTCCAATCCCCAACGCAAGAGTTCCGATGCTCGCCAGCGTGAAGCCGGGTTTCGCGCGCAAGCGGCGCAGCGTATATCGGAGGTCCTGGAATATGCCGTCAAGGATGCTCTCCCATCCATAGGACCGCACCTGCTCGCGCACGGCCGTATTGCTTCCGAGCGTAAGCCGTGCTGCGCGAGCAGCATCAAGGGGCGTGAGCCCGCGTGATTCAAAGTCCGCTTTTGCTTCGGCTAAAAAACTGTCGATCTCGGCGGCGATGTTCTCATCGGCGCGTTTCCGGCCGACTAGATTGCTTAAGCCATGCGCCAGTTGCCGCAGGATGGACGTCGACTAGGCCTCTGCCTTGAGCAGCCGCGCAATCGCGGAGGAACGACGA
>JAVKSW010000511.1:0-2687 GCA_039583505.1 Bryobacteraceae bacterium
TGTTCCCAGCAGAAACTGCTGGATGCGCTCAATGCCGGTTCCTTTGGACGCGCTGATCAAAGCAACCGGGCAGTTCAATTCCGCCGCCAGCGCCGCAACATCCACCTTGCCCCCTCGAACCGCCAGGTCGTCGGCCATGTTCAGCAGAATCAAAGTGGGCAAACCCAGGCTCAGAATGGGAGCGGCAAGGACGAGATGGCGGCCCAGATTCGTTGCATCCAGAATGAGGACGACGGCGTCGGGTTTGGGGAAGTCGGCGCGCTTGCCTTTGAGCACATCGTGGGTCACTTGCTCGTCTTCAGCGCGGGGATGCAGGCTGTACACGCCGGGAAGGTCGACCAGGAAGACCTCGTGCGGATCTTTCAGCTTCGCCTTGCCCATGCGGTGTTCGACCGTCACTCCCGGAAAGTTCGCGACCTTCTGCCGCAAGCCGGTAAGCCGATTGAACAATGTGGATTTGCCCGAGTTCGGCGGGCCCACGATAGCCACAATGATGGGCCGGTCACTGCTGGGCCGGTCACTGTTGGCTCGGTCATTGACAGCCCTGGGCGGCAGAATGGACGGGTTAGGGAGGAGACCTGCTCGCGGCGAATCTCCGTGGCAGCTACTCATGAAAGCACAATCAGGTCGGATTCAGGATCGCGACGCACGTACAGCCGAGCTGCGGTATCGGCCCGCAACGCAACTTCAGAGCCGTCCACTCGAAACACCCGCGGTCCACCGCCCGGCGCGCGTTTCCCGGGTACAATCTCGTTGCCGGGCAGGAACCCTAGCTCCATCAGCCGCCGAGCCGTATCCTCCGGCAGGTCCAGCCGGTCCAGGATGCAGCGTTCTCCGGTTGAAAGGTCAGCGAGCGTCCTGACTGCCGGAGTTGCGCTGGGGCGAGCGTGCCTTTTTCTGCGGCCCATATCGATATAAGACCATTTTAGTATGAGATACCTCTAACATCCTGTCAACCGATTGGATTGTAAGAGGATATTGACGAGCCGAACGGTCGATTTAGCCTGTCTACCGTATTCACTTCAGTGGTATCATCTACCTGTGCTGCGGGACCGCTTGCACCCTCCGCATCCCGCTGTCGAGCGCGAAACGGGTGGGGATTACACCCGTAAGGAAGTGTGTCGGCTGCTCAAAATCGAGAACCGGCAGCTCAAAAGCTGGGAACGCCAGCAGCTGATCGAACAACTCACCCACTACCGCTTCGCGCACCTGTTGCTCCTCAACAAAATCGTTCGGCTTCGGAACGAAAAGGCCCATCCGCGTGTTATCAGAGAAACGCTTCACGCGCTTCGGGAGCGCCTCAAAGATTATCCGGTCGAAGATGTTCAGGTTTATAAGGACGGCAGGCGTGTACGGGTTAAGATCGGCAAGCAGAAGATGGACCCGCTCTCGGGGCAGCTCCTGTTCGACTTCGATGAAGCGGAGATCAACAAGC
Source organism: Bryobacteraceae bacterium (assembly GCA_039583505.1). Classification (GTDB taxonomy): domain Bacteria; phylum Acidobacteriota; class Terriglobia; order Bryobacterales; family Bryobacteraceae; genus Bog-105. Next base: position 1,436 of record JAVKSW010000511.1, read on the forward strand.
TTCTGCAGTTGCCTGCGGCTCAGAAAAGCGGCGGGGCGCTCGCGGAGACGCTACGGAAGAAGCTGGAAGCGGATCAGTGGTTCGAGCGTGGCTTGGAACTGGAGCAGACGGGTGCACCGTTCGATCAGGTAATCGAGGCTTACCAGAAAGCGGCCGAATTGGACCCGCACTCGGCTGGCGCGTTGGTGAACCTGGGAACCGTCTTCTTCAACGGGCATGCTTGGGCAGACGCCGAGAAACAGTACAAACGGGCGCTCGAGATCGATCCGCAGTACGCACTGGCTCATTTCAATCTCGGCAACCTGTACGACGAACAAAACGATCCTAAGAACGCGCTCCACCATTACATTGAGGCCTTGAAACTCCATCCCAATTACGCCGATGCGCACTACAATGTGGCGCTGTTGTATCAGGGATTGCGCGATGTTCTGAGTTCGATGCGCCACTGGCGAGCGTATCTGAAGCTTGACAGCTCGAGCAGTTGGGCGCAGATCGCCAAGCGAGAGCTTGGAAAGCTGGAGGCGATCACGGTTGTGAAGGGAAGCCGCCCGCATTCCTCCAAATTGCATCTGGTCAAAAGCGAGAGAGTTTGATTAAGCCGTACTGTCTTCCCGTTGCGGCGATTGTCTTAGCCGCGGGTGCGGCAACTCGCATGGGCAAGCTGAAGCAGTTGCTGCCATACGCCGGGCACACGCTGGTCGAGCACGCGGTGGAGCAGGCGATTGAAGCTGGTTTTTCGCCGGTGATCGTGGTGGTCGGCGCCGAGGCCGGAGCGGTGCGCGCGTCGATAGCGGCACGACGCGTCGAGATCGTTCACAATGGGGCTTGGCACCTGGGCATGGGGTCCTCCGTCACTGCGGGCATACGGCACCTGCAGCAGATGGGCTCTGACTCGGCCGCAGTCGCCATTCTGCTGGCGGATCAGCCGCTGGTCAGCGCAAATCATCTCGCCGAAATGCGAGGGCTCCTTCACACCAGCCATGCTCCAGCCGTCGCGGCGCAATATAACGGAACCCTGGGAGTGCCGGCGCTGTTCAAGCGCGATCTGTTTACCGTGCTTCTATCGCTGCCGCCCGCTGCAGGCGCCCGCCACCTTTTGCGCGACTCCGGTATCCAGGTAGCGCCGTTTCCACTTCCGGAAGCTGCCATGGACATAGACACGCCGCAGGATTTCGCGGCACTGGAAGCCAGCTCGACCGCTACTTCTTAGGCGTTGGTGGTTTGTCCGGTGGCGGCTGGTTGCCGAAGGTCA
>JAVKSW010000512.1:0-2684 GCA_039583505.1 Bryobacteraceae bacterium
TGCCCAGACGATGCCGCTTTCTCATTGCCCTGCTCATCCTGTTGCCGCGCCCAATCCGCGATGACGAAGGCATCATGCTGATCCGGAGTTCGATCGGCTCGCGGAAATGACTTGTTCCAAAGCGCCGGATATACCTCGGCGATGACGGATGTCCGTGGGCAGAGTCCAAGCATCAAACGGCCAGAAGAATACATTTCTGCCAATTTGGCGGCGAATGTACCGCAACCACGGCAGCCCCGCGTTCGTGGATTTCGCAACTGTCCCCTGAACATCGAAGTGGAATACCGATTTCGCCGTACCTGCGCGAAGCTCGGTAATCCGCCGCCAACGTCGATTCCGTGAACGTAACGCACCTGCACCGCACAAGCCGTGCCTTACGAAATCTACGTATATATGATCGCCGTCCGTAGGCCAATGCAGTTGAAAATCATCGAGGAACTCGGCCCATTCGGTCCGGACCCCCCACTGAGAAAAATAGCTTAACGGGAATGAAAAGGCATGGTCGATCCCAACGAGTGTAGAACCCATCTCATAAACCAGGGCTAGCTTTCTTGGCGCGAATCGTGTACACTTGCAGCAATGGATCTTACGGACGAGCAGTGGTCCGTTCTCGATCCGCTGATTCCACGCCCAAAAGTTCGCGACGACGGACGTGGTCGGCCCTGGAAAGAATCACGTGCCGTTCTCAATGGCATCCTTTGGGTGATGAGAACGGGCGCGCCGTGGCACGATTTGCCCGATCGGTATCCTTCATATCAAACGTGCCACCGACGGTTCCAGCACTGGGTCCGAGCCGGCGTATTGAAACGGATCCTCGAAAAGCTTGCGCGCGATTTGCGCGATCGCGGTGGAATCGATCTTCAGGAATGCTTCGTCGACGGCACCTTTGCCCCGGCGAAAAAGGGGGCTCTTGCGTCGGGAAAACCAAGCGCGGCAAGGGGACCAAGATCATGGCAATGGCAGACGGCGCTGGTCTTCCTATCGCCTTATGCATCGAGAGTGCTTCGCCGCATGAGGTAACCCTCGTTGAAAAGCTGCTTGAAAGCCGCTTTTTAAGAAAGCTGCCGAAGCGCATTATCGGCGACATGGCCTATGACAGCGATGCGCTTGATGAGAAACTTGCGCGGCGCGGCATCGATATGATCTCTCCGCACCGCTCGAACCGGCGCCGCCCTCGGACGCAAGACGGGCGCTCGCTGCGCCGATATAAGCGGCGTTGGAAAGTTGAACGCCTCTTCGCATGGCTGCAAAATTATCGGCGGATACTCGTCCGCTACGAATACCACGCTGAGAACTACCTCGGTTTCATCACGCTTGCGTGCGCGGTCATTTTGATCCGGAACCTATTATGAGATCGCCTCTAGACAAGCGTCTTTAGTGGAAGTCTTGCTTTGCCGTCCACGGACTCGCGGGAAAGCGCGTCTCCAGCCGGTGCCAGCCTTTGAGCAGATCACTGGAGTCGCCGCTCTTGCGGTAGCGCGCGACCGCGAGAAAGTACAGCGCTTCCGGCGCGACGATGCTCGTCGGATAACGCTTCACCACTTCTTCGTACAACTGCACGGCGCCGTCGTAATCGCGCAGGCGCAGCTTCGCGTGGGCCACCCCTGCGAGCAGCTGCGGGGCGTATTCGAAGGGCGGGAGATAGCCGTTCCAATGGTAGAGATCTTCACCGTCGGCGGTGAGGATGCGGATATCCGGCGTCCACACATGGTGGTAGCGATCGACGACGGGCTTGTTCTTCTCTTCTTGATTATTGAACTGCAGCGGCACGGTGTGCTGCGTGATCAGGGCGGCGACGGTGGTTTCGGGATACGTCACGGTATCCAGCGCTTTGCAGCCCCCTCAACCCGGATTGAAGAAGTCCATCAAAACGAAGGTCGAGCGGCGTTTCGCTTCTTCCTGCGCCCGATCCAGTGAATCGAGCCAGTGAATTTCGGATGTATGCGTCGGCATCACAGCGGTCATAGTGAGTGCAGCATACCGCGGCGGAGCGAGACGCAGTAGCGGCTGCCGCTCGGTAGAACTGTTTGCCGGCAGGCGCGTTTGCCTCGGTGCGGGATGGCAACGATTCCGCACGAGGAGCCGAAACGATGAAAGATTTCAAAAAGGCCAAAGAACCGAAGACGCCGCTCGCCGGCCCGTACGGCCATCCGATTCATCCGCTCATGGTGACGGTGCCCATCGGCGCATGGATGTCGAGCGTCGCATTCGACTTGATCGGCTCCGCGAGCGAAGACGAATGGGCTTACGCGATCGGCGCGAAGCGGCTGATCGACATCGGCATCGTCTCCGCTACCGGCGCAGCAGCGTTCGGCCTGCTGGACTTTCTGCAGATCCCCCGCGGATCGCGCGCCTGGTACAGCGGCCTCGTGCATCTGGGGCTCAACGCGGGCGCGCTTTCGCTCTTCTCCCTCAACAGCGCCGGCCGCGGAAGGCGCATTCGGGCGCGCGGGCCCGGTCCCTCCGTGACCGGCTGGCAGCGCGCGATGTCGCTCGGCGGCGCGATGGGATTGTTGATCTCCGGATGGATCGGCGGATCGCTCACGTATCACTACGGGGTGCGCGTCGCCGACGAAAGTCATCAAAAGGAAACGGGCTACAGCGAGGACGCGACGCCGAAGATCGACGAGTACCTGACGCGCGAACGCCATAAATCGGCGCTCTAAGTTACGCTCGGGGCGTAA
>JAVKSW010000513.1:0-2684 GCA_039583505.1 Bryobacteraceae bacterium
GCCTTATTCGCACTCCTGATTCCACCGGCTCTTGAGGCTCTGCTCCGAAAAAACTTGATCGCGCGCGGCGTGTGCGGGGAGCCTGTGGTCATCCTGGGCGGCGGGACCACCGGAGCTCTCGTCGCGAGAACGCTTCAGCGGGAATTCGACCTCGGCTTTGTCCCCATCGGCATCCTCGACGACGACCGGCAGAAATGGGGACAAGTAATTCAGGGCGTGCCCGTGATAGGGCCGCTAGCGTCGATCAAAAGCTTGGAAAGCCGGGCAAAGGTTGTTTTGATCGCTATTCCCGCAATGGACCGCCAGCGTTTATCTGCGCTTGTGCAGAATCTCTCGTTTCCGAGTGTCATCATCATCCCCGATCTGTTCGGAATTCAGAGTCTGTGGATCACATCCCGTGATCTGGGCGGTGTGTTGGGATTGGAAGTCAAAAAAAATCTGCTGATCCCCGCTAACCGTTTGCTCAAGCGCATGCTCGATTTGTCCATCGCTTTGCCTCTCGCTTTGCTGACCGCGCCCTTTGTCGCCCTGTGTGCCGCCTGTATCAAACTGGTCAACCCTGGTCCGGCGCTCTTCCGGCAACAGCGCGAAGGCCAGGACGGCAAGCGCATTATCGTTTATAAGTTAAGAACCATGTACCCGGATGCCGAACGGCTGCTGGCCGAATACTTCAACGCTCATCCGGAGGAGAAGGCAAGCTGGTCGCAATACTACAAGCTGAAAACCGATCCCCGCACCTTGCCGGTTATCGGCTGGTTCCTTCGCCGCTACAGCCTCGATGAGTTGCCCCAGTTGTGGAACGTTGTTCGGGGAGATATGAGCCTGGTCGGCCCGCGGCCTTTCCCGTACTACCATCTGGACAGCTTTCCAGAGAACTTTCGCGCTTTGCGAACCAGCGTTATGCCCGGCCTGACGGGGCTTTGGCAAGTCTCCGAGCGCAGCAACGGCGATCTGAAAATCCAGCAAGTCGAAGACACATACTACATCCGCAACTGGTCGCTATGGCTCGATGTTTACATCTTGCTTCGAACCATTCAGAGCTTGCTGTTCCCGAAAGGTGCGTACTGAACATTGACCGTTGGGCAGGCGCTTGTGCCTCTGCTCGTCTTCGATCCCAGTATCACTTGCACGAGTCCGGCCGGAAGTTGCCTGCTGAACATGCTGGAGCCTGTTGCGGGAAAATCGCCCCTCCATCTCTTCATTCAAGAGACGGATCTTCCGGATGCGCAATCCGTCAGGAAAACAAAAATACCGCTGCCGCGCCGTCCGGTGTTTGTCCGCGCCGTCTTATACACGATCTTTTCCACGTGCGCCTATTTCGCTTTGCGGCCACGGAAAGCGGCCCTGAAGATCAGCACAGAGGGTGCGTTTCCATTTTGCGATCTCTGCTATGCACATTTTTGTCATCGCTTCTTTTTGCGGCGGCATCGAGAGTCCATCGGCGGCGGTTGGTTCCGGCGTGGAGCAAGGTTCCTTACCCACGGTTGGGGAGCTTTCACCGAGCGCATCGCATTTCGATCGGCGAAGACAATTGTCGTACCCTCACACGGGATCGCCCGCGAAATAAAAAACGTTTACCCAAACTTAACCCAGGGAAAAGTGCGCGTGATTCCTAATCCCGTGGACGCGGGTCGATTTTCGAGACCCTCCGATTTCACGGCTGCTGTGCTGCGGCAGCGGCTGCACATTCCCCAACATGCCTTTGTGCTCAGCTTCTGCGCGCTCGGAAATTTTGAGCGGAAAGGTCTTCGCCTCGTCCTTGAGGCGCTGGTCGGTACACGTGACCTGCCGACCCATCTGATCGTGGTTGGCGGAACGCAAAGCGAAATTCGAGAATTCACGAGCATCGCTGAGCGTCTGCGCGTTGCTGAATTTGTGCATTTCGTCGGACTGCAGACCGACGTGAGGCCGTATTTGTGGTCATCTCACACGTTCGTTTTTCCGTCCGCCTATGAAGGGTTCGCGCTAGTGTGCTTGCAAGCCGCAGCCGCGGGCCTGCCGTTAATTGCAACAGCTGTCAGCGGAATGGAAGACTTTATAGATTCCGGTGTGAACGGCTGGAATGTTGACCGCACAAGCGATTCGATTCAGTCCGCCATTCGCGAAGCCGCTTTGGCTCCTGAGAGGACTGCCGCCATGGGGCAAGCAGCACAAACGCGCGTTCAGCTCTACAGGCAAGAGCTCTTTCAAACTCGCTGGCTCGAGCTACTGGAAACCGAGAGTGCGCGTACAGCAGAGCCGGGCCCTTAATCGTCACTCGAAAAGAAGCTTCCCAAATTGCCACTGGCAATGGCGCTTAGAGGATTCCGTTCGGCGCCTGCATGGTTGTGCTCGGCGGGCGAAAGCTCGTGACGCAGTCGTTCGAGTGTCATGCTCTGCAAAATCACGCGACCTGGTCCCGTGAGGGTCGTCAGAAAGAGGCCTTCACCCCCGAAGATCGCTGTCCGAATGCTGCCGACCATCTGCACGTCATAGTTAACCGTGGGCTCGAACGCCACCAAGTGACCTGTTTGCACCTGCAGCGTCTCGCCGGGTTTGAGTGTGAAATCGACGTGATCGCCGCCCGCGTGCACGAACACGACCCCGGGCCCTGTCAGTTTTTGCAGGATGAAACCTTCCCCGCCGAGCAGTCCCGCTCCCAACCGTCGTACCAGCGCGATATCAAGGGCGACGGAACTTTGTGC
>JAVKSW010000514.1:0-2681 GCA_039583505.1 Bryobacteraceae bacterium
CTGTCGCAGGTGCTGCTGAAACTCACTTCACCGGGCATTCCCGACATGTATCAGGGCGCCGAATTGTGGGACCTGAGTTTGGTGGATCCGGACAATCGCCGGCCCGTCGATTACGATTTGCGTCGTCGCCTCCTCTGCGATTTGCAGAAGCTCACAGTAGAACAGGTGTGGGACAGGATTGACGAAGGCTTACCGAAGATGTGGACTACCTATCACGCCATTCGAGTTCGACGGGAGCACGCCGCCGCATTGGGCGAGCAGGGTGCGTACACTCCGCTCCACGCCCGAGGAGATAAATCACCTCATCTCGTCGCCTATATGCGTTCCGATCGCGTCGTCACCATGGTGCCGCGGCTGGTCCTCACGTTGAAGGACAACTGGGGCGATACTTGGCTCGAAATCCCGGCGGGCAGCTGGCGAAATCAGCTTTCCGGCTCCGTTTTCACGGGCGGCAAGTTGCGTGTCGGCGACGTCCTCGATCGCTTTCCCGTGGCCCTGCTCGTCAGAGATTGACACTTATGCATACTTTCGAAGTTTGGGCGCCGGCTGCTCGCACCGTGGATGTACGGATCGGGAGCGTGTCACATCCGCTGCAAGCGTCGGAAGCCGGTTGGTGGAGAACCCAAGTAGCCGATGCCGGGCCTAATACCGATTACTCGTTTGTCGTCGATGGCGGAGACGCCGTTCCCGATCCGCGATCGCCGTATCAGCCGAACGGCATCCACGGCCCCTCGCGTCTGATCGACCATTCAACGTTTACGTGGACCGATCGAAACTGGCAAGCGAAGCCGCTGTCGAGTGCTGTCATTTACGAGCTGCATATCGGAACATTCACTCCACAAGGAACCTTCCGCAGCGCCATTGAACGGATTGATTATCTTGTAGACCTTGGCATCACTCACCTGGAGTTGATGCCGGTGAATGAGTTCTCAGGCCGTTGGGGATGGGGATACGACGGCGTCGATCTATATGCACCGCACCACGCGTATGGCACGCCCGATGACTTGAAAACCCTGGTGAATGCCTGTCACGCGAGAGGCCTCGCCGTCTTGTTGGATGTGGTTTACAACCATTTCGGGCCTGCCGGCAATTACCTTGGCCAATTCGGGCCATATCTCACCGAAGCTTATAAAACACCATGGGGGCCGGCGGTAAACCTGGACCACAAGAACAGCGACGCAGTTCGGAGGTTCTTTTCCGACAATGCATTGATGTGGCTCCGCGACTATCATTTTGACGGCCTGCGGCTGGATGCCGTCCACGCGTTCATCGACCGCTCGGCGATTCCATTCCTTGAACATCTTGCAGCCGAGGTCGACGCGCTCGAGGCGCGCCTCGGGCGGCACTTGATCCTGATTGCCGAGAGCGATCTGAATGAACCTCGCGTAATAACGAGCCGCGAAGCCGGCGGGTACGGCATCGATGCTCAGTGGAGTGATGATTTTCATCACGCCTTGCACAGCGTGCTAACAGGTGAGTGTAACGGCTACTACGAGGACTTCGGTTCGCTTGCGCAGCTGGCAAAGGCGCTTCAGCGCGCTTATGTGTACGACGGCATCTACTCACCTCACCGGAAGCGCGTCCATGGCCGTCCCGTTTCCGGTCTCCCGGCGCACCGCTTTCTCGGGTACGCACAGAACCACGACCAGATCGGCAATCGCGCGCGGGGCGAGCGTCTCGCTCACCTGGTGAGTCCTGGCCGCCAGAAGGTTGCCGCGGCGCTTGTTCTGACTTCCCCCTTTGTGCCAATGCTTTTCCAAGGCGAAGAGTTCGGGGCTTCCTCTCCCTTCCAATATTTTTCGCAGCACGAGGATGCCGACTTAGGGCAAAAGGTCTCCGAGGGGCGCAAGAGTGAATTTAAGGCGTTCGGATGGGACCCGGAAGACGTTCCCGATCCTCAGGATCCGGCGACCTTCGAACGATCGAAGTTGAAGTGGGATGAAATCGAGGAGCAAGCACACGCGCGCCTGCTCGAATGGCACAAGCAGCTGATTGCACTGCGTCGCTCAAACCCAGCGCTGACGGATGGACAGCTCGCTGGGGTCCACGTAGAATTCGATGAGCGTGCGCAATGGTTTATCGTTAGACGCGGCGCTATCGAGATCGCTTGCAATCTCGCGCCGGACCGCCAGGCCCTACCGATAAGCCACAAACCTGCATCCGTTCTGTCGTCTGAAAACTGCTGGCAGTTGCGGCCTGGCATGATTGAGCTGCCGGCCGATTCTGTAGCGATTCTGAGCCGGGACGCGCCCATCGCCGAAATGAACCTCACGCAAAGCGCTTCGGCGTAAAGTCGCGCCTTGCGGACGATACGGGCGGTCTCAGCCCCTGTCCGGTGTCGTATCGCGAGGCATCTCCTTAAACTTGATTCCCGCCGGCCTTGCGAACAGGCTTGCGTCGAACGGCACGTCTTCATAAATGATGTATTCGTACGTGTAGGTCCCGTCCGGCATTTGCCAGCTCAATTTGATCGGCACCTGCGTGCCGGATTTGACGACCAGCGTTGCAGTCCCCTCTGCGGTATTGAGCCGGTAGGCATCAGTCGGCTTGCCATTGATAATTGGGCCCGCCCCTTTGCTCGCCCCCGCGTCTTGAAAGAAATCGAATTCGTCGCCAAACTCCAGCCGGTCCAAGTTGGTCAACCGGTGTTTTGGATCGAAGGGGAGCACGATCGGCAGGTG
>JAVKSW010000515.1:0-2681 GCA_039583505.1 Bryobacteraceae bacterium
GATTCTGGCCGGCCTGACGCAACTGTCACCGGTCGATAACGTGCGGCGCGACATGCCGCCGTTCCTGTTCATACACGGAACAGCCGATTCGCTGGTGCCCTTTCAGCAGTCGCGCGAGATGTGCAATCGCATGAAAAAAGCGGGCGCGAGCTGCGAAGTGTATCCGCTCGAAGGCGCGGGTCACGGGATCCGCTGGTGGGAATCGTCTCCGAAGCTTGCGGCGGCTTACAAGCACAAAATGATCGAATGGCTGCGCGAGGAACTCGGCAGCGACGGCGCGGTGAGCTCCTAGCGCTGGTCCTGCTGGTAAAAAGACGAGATCTTCTCGTACACCTCGGGCGGAAAATCAAGGTTCTTATAGACATTGCAAGCACCGCGATTATCCGGCTCGTGGCAGATGGGGAAATCCTGCTGGTCCATCCACTCGAGAATGCGCTCGCGCTTGGGCGGATTGTAGCCGCGCGCTTCCACTTGCTTTACGATGGACCAAGCTTTCTGCTCGTCACAGTCGGGATCTTTCACCAGGTGCTCGACGATTTCCTCATCCGACAGGAAATAACGACTGACCATCACGAAAACCAAGCGCCCGTAGTGGCCGATGTCTTCCCCGCGATCCAGTGCGTCCAGAAGGTGCGACATCATGCCGCTTTGCCGAAGATCTTGAACAGGCATTTCGTCCTCCGTTGTTTTGACGACAGAGCCGAAACGAGTGTTTCTCCTTTTCTTCGCTACAAATTGCCGCGGCGGGCCTGCTCGCGCTCGATGGCCTCGAATAGGGCCTTGAAGTTGCCTTTCCCGAAACTGCGGCTGCCTTTGCGCTGGATGATTTCGTAGAACAGCGTGGGGCGGTCTTCAATCGGCTTGGTGAAAATCTGGAGCATGTAGCCTTCATCATCGCGATCGACGAGAATGCCGAGCGCGGCCAGCTCCTCGAGCGGTTCATCGATTTTGCCGACGCGAGAGGTCAGCTCGTCGTAATAGGTCGTGGGGACGGAAAGAAAGTCGACGCCCTGGTCGCGGAGCTGGGTGACGGTTTGAATGATGTTGTTGGTGGCCATGGCGATGTGCTGCACGCCAGGACCACCGTAGAAATCGAGGTATTCTTCGATCTGTGATTTCCTGCGGCCCTCGGCGGGTTCGTTGATGGGAAATCGTACTCTCTCATTGCCGTTCGACAAAACTTTCGACATCAGCGCGGAATATTCGGTGGAGATGTCCTGATCGTCGAAATGCTTGAACATGCGGAAGCCCATCACGCGTTCATAGAAATCGACCCAGGTGTTCATCTCGCCCCAACCGACGTTGCCGACCATGTGGTCGATGTGCAGAAGGCCGGTTGCGCGGGCGAGCCGATCGGGGCCGGGGACGGCGACGAATCCGGGGAGAAAAGCGCCGCGGTAATCGCCTCGTTCGACAAAGGTGTGAATCGTGTCGCCGTAAATGGCGATGGAGGAGAGCCGCGCCGCGCCGTTCTCATCTTGGAGCAGTGCGGGGGGCTGAACACCGCGACCGCCTCGGGCGGTGGTCTCCTGCCATGCCGATTGCGCGTCATCGACCCATAGTGCGATCGATTTCACACCGTCGCCGTGCCGGTATACGTGGCCGGCAATGTCGCCGGACGGCAACAAGGGCGTGGTGAGGACAAAACGGATCTTGTTCTGTTGGAGAACATAGGAAACACGATCGCGCGTACCGGTCTCCGGACCGCGATACGCCACCAGCGAAAAGCCCATGGATGCTCGATAGAAATACGCGGCCTGCTTCGCGTTGCCCACGTAGAATTCCACGTGATCCGTTCCATGGATGGGGAGAAAATCTTCTTGCGTCGCGGAAACGGTTTCAGCCTGTTCAGTAAGTTGTGGCATAACGATTCACCTCCAATTGCGCCCGCACGCGTCTGAGCGCCGCGGCGCAGATCTCGTTCTCTTCCGGAGTTCCGATGGAAACTCGCAGACAATGCGGCAGGCCGGTGGACTTGAGTGAGCGTACGATGACGCCCTGCCGCAGAAGCTGTTCGAAGACTTCATGGGCCTGCTGTTCGCTCTCTAAAATCAGCATCATGAAATTGGCGGCGGAAGGCACAGCGGTAAAGCTCATCTCCCGCAGCACCCCGCTCATGTAGCGAAGACCGTGCGTGTTGTTGTCGAGCGAGTTTTCGAGAAATTCGCGATCGTCGAGCGCGCCGATCGCCGCCGCGGCGGAGACTTCGCTCGGCTCGAAAGGCAATTTCACTTTGAGCAGGACCGATATCAGATCTTCGTGGGCGAAGCCGTAGCCGATGCGGGCGCCCGCCAGGCCGTAGGCTTTGGAGAACGTCCTTAGCGTGATGACGTTATCGAAGCGGTAGTGCATCGAATCCGGGTAGGACGGCTCGCTCATTGCGAATTCAAAATAGGCTTCGTCGAGAATGATCAGGACGCGCTGCGGGACTTGGGCGTAGAACTCTTCGAAGGCCTCGCGCGTGAAGAATGTGCCGGTCGGGTTATTCGGGTTGGCCAGATAGACGAGTTTGGTTCGCTCGGTAATGGCGTTGGCCAGTGCGGGCAGATCATAGCCCCAATCGCGATACGGCACGGTGCGATAAGCGACTCCGCGGCCACGCGCGAGCACCTGAAAACCGGCGAAGGCGGCATCGGTCGTCAGGACCTCGTCGTTGTCGCACAAAAAGGTGCGCACGACGT
>JAVKSW010000516.1:0-2675 GCA_039583505.1 Bryobacteraceae bacterium
AGCCGGTGTTGGCAGCAGGTCCCACGTTTGGATATCGCGCGGTCAAGACCCTGAAACGTTATCGCGTGTCGATGCGCATAGCCGCCTGCGCCATACTTGCAGCCGGCGCGGCGGCATTGTGGTTTTCACAGCGGCCCTCGCCTCCCGTGGCGCCGCTTGCCATCACGCCCTTGATTTCTTACGCGGGAACAGAGCTGCAGCCCAGCTTTTCGCCTGACGGAAAGCAATTTGCTTTTATTTGGGATCGGGGTACGGGAAGCTTCAACATCTATAGAAAACCGGTGGCGACGGGCTCGCCCTTGCGGCTCACCACGGGTCCAGGTTTCGATTTATTCCCTGAATGGTCTCCCGACCGCCATTACCTGGCGTTCGTGCGCGTTTCATCGAAAGAGAAGGCGCTGTATGTGATCCCCGCCGGCGGCGGATTGGAACGGGAGATTACTCCTTTAGGCACTCAGGAGCTGCGCCGCGTGGATGATGTGCATATTTTTTCGGTGAGGCCGGGTCCCGCGTGGTCCCACGATGGCAAATCGCTGGTGATCTCCGATTTTCGGGAGCGAACCGGTCCGGATGCCCTTTATGAATACTCAATCGACGGCCGCCAGGCCGGCAAGCTCACGACGCCTGAAGCCGGTTCGGCAGGCGATTTCCTGCCGGCCTTTTCACCCGACGGGCGCTCTCTTGCCTTTGTCCGGAACGCGAATATTACCGGCTACAGCAGCATTTTCGTTTTGGAGCGAAACCGGCGCGCGCTGCGGCGCATTTTTTCGGAGGACAGGAGGATAGCGGGTCTGGCCTGGATGTCGAACGACGAACTTTTGTTCAGCTCCAACCGCTCCGGCCCGTTCACGCTGTGGCGCGTGTCGATTCACGGCGGCGCGCCCTTGCCCATACGTGGCGCGGGAAGCGGAATGACCTTCATTTCCTATTCGCGCGCAACCGGCAGGATGGCGTTCGCGGAAGAGTCCAACAATCATAGTGTCTGGCGAATTCGATTGCAAAAGGGTAAAGACACCGGCCTTACCGAGAAGCTTCTGTCTTCATCGCTGAATTCCGAGAGCGCGGACTTTTCACCCGACTCGAAGGCCATTGTTTTCGTCTCGAGTCGTTTCGGGGCGCGACAGATTTGGACTGCCGACGCGGATGGATCCAACGCAAGGCAACTGACTGCGGTCGCACCGGACGTTCCGGTGGGCACGCCGCGATGGTCCTTCGACGGGCGGCACATTGCTTACGACACGGTGGCGAACGGACATGCGGCCATCGGCATCATGAATGCGGATGGAAGCCGACCGCATATTTTCACCAACGACGGCTGGGACGACATGATGCCTGCTTGGTCCCATGATGGGCAGTGGATCTATTTCGCCTGTAAAATCGACGGCACTGTCGAAGTATGCCGTAAGGCGGCTGTCGGGGGTCCCACCATGCGCATCACCACAAACGGCGGAGGCGAGGCGCGCGAATCTCCCGATGGACGCTTCCTCATTTATGCGCGCCCGGCGGGCATTTGGCAAGTGCCGCGTGACGGCGGCGCGGGAGTTCCGCTGCCGGGATTGAGCGAGACGCAGAATGCGCGCTACTGGACGATTGCCGGGGACGCGATGTATTTGCTCCGCGGCACGCGGAAGCCATGGACAGTCTATCGATACGACCTGACGACGCATCAATTTTCGAAACTGGCAACAATTGAGAAAAAACCGAATTTCAGCTCTCCGGGACTGGCAGTGTCACCCGATCTCACTTCGCTGCTGGTCGGCGAGGAAGATCAGGTGGGCGACGACATTGTGATGATCGAAGGCGTCTATCCCCACTAAAAGCGTGTGAAGGCGAACACGGATCGGGCTTGCTGCCATTACGCGGAAAAGGCGTTCAAGAGAAAACGGATTTCGTCGTCGAGATCTTCCGGATCGGCCAAGGTCTGGCTCACGTTGGCCCGCAGCAGTTCCCGGTAGCGCCGCCGCAGCCGGTGGATGGCCACCTTCACGGAGTTTTCCGACATGCCGAGATCCGTCGCTAATGCGGCATAGGACGATGGGGCTGACCCGCCCGGAAGGTACGCTCTCAGACGATGAAACGTAGCTTGGCGGCCTTCGTGAGTCATCATTTCCTGGAGTTGCTCGCACGCTTGCGCCACAACCGTAACAGCCCATTGCCTATCGAAGGCACGCTCCGGGGTGTCGTAGGTCGCGAAATCTCGCGCGAACCTGGTTTCCGCGCCGGAAAGGTCGATGGATATTGTCAAACTGCCGCCACGCTTTTGAGCGCTTCTCCGGTCGGCTTGATCGGAAAGAAAGTATTTGAGCGATGCAATCAAGTAGCAACGGAAGCGGCCGACCGAGCGGTCGGCAGTCTTAAGAATGTTTTTGCCGAGCAGCTGCAAAAAGAATTCCTGGGTGAGATCCTGCGCTTCCTCGGCCGATTCACTGCGAGCGCGGACGAATGAATAGACCGGATACCAGTAGAGCCGGCAGAGCTCCGCGAGGGCGTTCTGGGCCTCTGTGCCATCCCCGGCCGCCGGCGAGACTATTAACGTCCACTGGGTGGTTGGAAACTTTTGGGCAGACATCTTTAGACCTACCTGTCGTTGATGGCCGGCTTGCTCCAATAGTTTATCCGCTAACACGAAGCAGTTTGCTACCGGAACGGAGACAGAGATTCAATTGGCGATCAGA
>JAVKSW010000517.1:0-2667 GCA_039583505.1 Bryobacteraceae bacterium
AGCTCTTTCGGGTTTCCGGAGCTTACCCGATTCGGGGCAACACTGGAGCGGTACGCCCAGCAATCAGATTTTGCTTCTTTCAGAGAAGAACTGACTCGCCTCAAGAGCTATTTGGAAGATCTTAAAGCGCCGGCGGACACGAGCGCACAGGCTTAGTGCACTGCCGCACCGCGGCGGCACACGATCCGCGTTGTCCATCAGCCCGACCATCCGACTTGGTTTGGCCGATGAGATTGGCGGATTTCCGGCGGCCGAGTACACCTTCGACGTTTCCGGAGCGGACAGCCCTTGGGATTTGACCGTCGCATCGCAGCAGTATCGGGTGCCCTTCGAGACCAAGGTTTGGGTCTCGAAATCCTCCGCTAGGATCCTGAAAATCGCGCGTACCTCAGCCGCCATGCCGCCCAGTAGCAGAATCTCGGAAATTCAGTGGAGCGTTGTTCTCCAGCCCGTCGACATGGATGGAAAAACCTGGCTTCTGCCGAATACTGGAGAATACTCGGTCCTATATGAGCATTCGAACCACCGCGAATGGAACATCATCAACTTCACCGATTACCATCGCTATACTTCACGATCGGTCATTCACTTCTAAGAACAACGAGCACGGCGAATGCGCAGCGCCCGTTGGCACTTGTCTCTGAAGCCCTAGGTCCTATGCCTGCCCAAGGCTGCTTCTTGCTCGAGCAGGAATTCGGGGAATGCTTTCGGCGGGCACAGAAAAAGAGTTTCGTACCTCTGCCGAAAAGCCGCCGGCATCCCGTTCACTAGCGGTCCTGACAGCAGTTCGGATTTCAAGCCGAGAGCAAACTGCATCTCGAGCTCGCGACCTTCTTTGATTCGAATACGGCCGCGCGGCTCGCAAACGATAAACTCCTGGACACGACTACACGTCGTGGCCGAAAGATTCACTCGATTCGCAGCTCCGCTCGATTCCATCCGGGAAGCGAAATTGACGGTAGTGCCCCAGACGTCAAAGGCGAATTTTCGCTTGCCCACTACGCCGGCTATTACCGGGCCGCTGTAGAGGCCGACGCGGATTTCCCAGTTGACGCCGAGTTCGGGACGCCGAAGGCGGCGGACCACTTCCAGCATTTCGAGTGCTGCCAAAACGGCGTCCACTGCATGAGAGGGCCGCTGCTCCGGCAATCCGCTAGCGAACATGTAAGAGTCGCCGATCGTTTTCAGCTTTTCTAATCCGTAGCGGTCCATGATTTCATCGAAAGCCGTGAAGTAGGCGTTCAGGGCGGATACGAGTTCATCGGGCGGCAGCTTCTCGCTCGAAAGAGTGAAGCCGACAAAGTCGCTGAAGCACACCGTTACATCTTCGAAGGCCATGGGAGTAACCGCCCCGCTATCGCGCAACTCGGAAGCGACCGGCGCGGGCAGAATGTTCAGCAGCAACGCTTCATTCTGATCGCGTTGTGCGCGGACCTCTATCGTTCGCTCCTCGACGATCTGCTCGAGCCTCCGGTTTTGGGCCTTGAGAATCCTGACGCGCCAGCGAAACGTCAGCCATCCGGTCAACGCAAGGGCAATAATGTAAAGCGAATACGCCCACCAGGTGCGATACCAAGGCGGCAAAACTCGCAGGCTGAACACTGTTTCCGAAGAGACGACGCCGTGCGGGTTTCGGGCTCTCACGCGGAAGCGGAGTTTATGCGGCGGGAGATTGGTATAGTCCTTGCGCGTCTCGAGCGTCCAGGGAGACCATTGGCGATCGCTGCCGTCGAGCCGCACTTGATATTGAACGCCGGCCTCATTCTGGAAGAATGGTGCGGCGTATTCGAAGCGCAATGCATTGTAGCGATAAGGTAGCTTCAGAGACGCATCGCGGCCGCCGCCGCCAAACAGTGTGCTTCCCTGGTTGGCTACGCTCACGCTTCGAATCAGCACGCGAAAATCGTTGTTCGGGTCGCCGGCTAGATGGGGATTCCAACGGAAGAGAGCGCCTTCGGCGCCTGAAGCCCAGGCGGTCCCGTCTGGATCCACGTGCAGCGCCCAGGTTTCTTCGATGCCGGACCCGAGCAGCGGCATTGCCGTCCATTCGTAATCGCCCGAATTATTCCGGCGAAGCACGCCCTGATAGCCCTCGCCCGTGACCCAGACGTTGTGATTGGTATCGTCTTCGACGAGCGAAACCGCCTTACTTCCATCCGCGAACTGCGTGCCCAGTTCGGCATCGGGCACGAAGCGGCGCTCGGAATCGGAAAAACGCCTTAGGCCCTTTTCCGTAGCGAATACGATGTGTCCATGGAATCGATAGACGTTCTTCCAACCTGCTGGAACGCCCTGCTTACTGTCGAATCGCTCGATTTTAGCGGGACGTGAGCGCAAATCGATTCGCCAGATATCGACACGAGTGGTGGCCCAAAGCCGGCCATCCCGATCTTCTGCGACGGTTCTGAAATCCTGCCCGCTGCCCTTCTCCTCGGCTATGGTCTCCCAACTCAGCCCCTGATGACGAAGCACACGGATGCCGTCGCGCCCCGCGGTGTACACCAGGGTCGGATCGCGCGGGGAAAATGCCAGATCGTAGATAAGGCTCGTGGGAAGAACCTCCGTGACCTGATCTTGTGAAATGCTGTAGAGACCGTTCTGCGCGGCCACTAACGATAAGCCATTGTGCGCGACGATCACCCAGACAGTTTCTTTAATGGCATCCAC
>JAVKSW010000518.1:0-2661 GCA_039583505.1 Bryobacteraceae bacterium
AATGAAAATCCATAAAAGAGGGCCGCCGCCGGAGTATTCCGAGCGAAACTGTGCAGCGCCTAAGTGCGTGCGCTGATTGGGTTGAGAGAGCGCTTCAAAAAAATAAAGGGACAAATTAATGGAGAAGCTGGCGCAAAACATTCAGGAGGCGTTTCTTAATAACGCCCGAAAAGACAAGACGTTTCTCACGATTTACCTCATGAGCGGCGTGAAGTTATCCGGCCGTATCAAGAGCTTCGACAAATACTCGGTGATACTCGAAGCCAACAATCAGGAGCAGCTGATTTTCAAGCACGCGATTTCCACCGTGCTGGTTTCGCGGCCGCTGCACGGAGCGGGCGGGCATAGCGGCACGACCAGTACGAGTCCTGGGACGCCCTTGCCTGTGCCCGAGCAGCCGGACAGTAACCAGTAGTGGAGCGGAGCGAAGAACGCACGCTGGTGGTGGGCGTGGAACTGACGCGGCGGACAGGGCCCGAGGCCCGGAGCCGCGACAGCGAGCCTGAAGCGCCGGAATCACTCGAAGAACTGGCGGCGTTAGCCGATAGCGCAGGCGCCACGATTGTGGACCGAATCATCCAGGCACGGCCCGCGTTGGATGCAGCGACGTTGGTGGGTTCCGGAAAAGTAGCGGAAATTAGACAGCGCATCGAAGCGGATGCGGTGGACACGGTGATATTCGACCATGAGCTGACTCCGACGCAGCTACGGAATTTGGAGAGGCGGCTGGAGACGAAAGTGCTGGACCGCACGCAACTGATTCTGGACATATTCGCGAGACGGGCGCGCACTAGCGAAGGCCAGCTTCAAGTGGAACTGGCACAGCTGAATTATCTGTTGCCGCGGTTATCGGGGCGTGGAATACAGATGTCCCGGCTGGGCGGCGGCATTGGGACACGCGGACCGGGTGAAACGCAACTGGAAACCGACCGGCGGCGCATCGGGCGAAGGATTTCGAAGCTCAAGGCCGATATCGAGCGGGTTCGCGCCACACGCGGCGTGCAGCGTTCGCAGCGCCAGGCGGTACCGCTTTCGACGATCGGCTTGGTGGGCTACACGAACGCCGGCAAATCGACATTGTTTAATCGATTGACCGGGGCCGGCGTGCTGGCCGATGCCAAAATGTTCGCGACCCTGGACCCTACGGTGCGGCAAGTGCGTTTGCCCTCGCACCGGCGTGTGTTGCTGAGCGACACGGTAGGGTTTATTCGGAATCTACCCACGACGCTGGTGGATGCGTTCCGGGCGACGCTGGAAGAAGTGACGGCGGCCGCGCTCCTGCTGCACGTGGTGGACCTGACGTCGCCGATAGCAGCGGAACAGGCGACGCACGTCATGAAGGTGCTGGCGGAAATCGGAGCCGAGACCACGCCGCAGATTCTAGTTTTAAATAAGAGCGATCGTTTGGATGCGGCTGAACTCGAGCAGGACCTGCCGACGTTGACGCATCGGATGCTGGGCGAGACGGCACGCCAGAATGCAACGGACGCGGCGCTGATCTCGGCTCAAACGGGCGCCGGGCTCGGGCGGCTTTTGGAATTGATGGACAAGCACCTCGTGCTAGACCTGGTGGCGCGCCAACGGTTTCGGCTGCCGCTCGGAGAAGGGCGAGCGCTGCACCTGCTGCACGATAAGGCGGCGATCATTTCGAAGCGATACGAGGATGATTACTGCGAGGTGGTGGCCGACGCGCCGCAATCGATCAGAGACCGGCTGTCGGAGTTTGCCGTGGAGTAAACAGCGGGCGAACAAATGATGATAGGCTTGCGTATTCTTTATCGGCTATGGTGAAACGTCATCGATTGTTTCTGGCGGCAATAGGCGCCGGGTTACTGGCTCTCACGGGGTGCGAATTCGATCATGAGCCCACGGGTCCACTGCAGCAGGAACCGGTGGCCATCGATCTGGGGCAGGCGGATCACGCGAACGTGGAACTGGATATCGGGGCAGGAGAGTTAGGGGTGCGCGGCGGTGCGCAGAAACTGCTGGAAGGGCAGTTCGAATATAGCCTTCCTGAGTGGAAGCCGCAGGTTCACAGTTCGCTGACGGGCTCGCACGCGACGGTCACGATTCGAGAACCGGAAGGGATCAGTTTGAGTGGAAAGAGGCGGTACAACTGGGACCTGGAACTAAATGACAAAGTATTGCTCGATCTGGCATTGAACTGCGGGGCGGGGCAAGCGCGGCTGGATTTGGGCGACCTGGACCTGCGCAATGTGACGGTGCACATGGGCGCGGGACAAGTGGACCTGGATTTACGCGGGCATCCGACGCGCGACTACGACGTGAGCGTGTCCGGCGGGGTGGGCCAGGCAACGGTTCATCTTCCGCAAGGGGTGGGCATACGGGCGGAGGCGCACGGCGGGTTGGGCAGCATTGACGTTAGCGGGTTAGAGAAGCGCGGCGACCATTATGAGAACAGCCTTTACGACAACGCCAAAGTGAATATGCGGCTGCGCGTGGAAGGCGGAATTGGGGAGATCCGGATTATCGATTAGCCGATCTCACTGGATGTGTTAAAGCAAATCTCGTATTAATCGAGAAGGTAAGTACGTAATGACCGGAACAGTCCGTAAGCTGCTGGCCGAGCTGAAATGCGGCGCAGAGGCCCTATATGGGTCGCGTCTTCGACGCCTATACCTGTACGGCTCTTTTGCCCGC
>JAVKSW010000519.1:0-2650 GCA_039583505.1 Bryobacteraceae bacterium
TGAGAAAGACTCTACGTGCAATGGCTTTTTCCTGACGTTTCCTTTAAGTCTGCGCAGCATCGAGGGCGCCGATGACGAGATGGCCTTTACCGTCACGATTGACACAACCGATGCCGCCACTCTGCCGGCGATGAACGATCCAGGATTGCGCGAGCTGCTCGGCGAAGTCACCGCGATCGTCAGTAGCATCCGGTACAAGTGAAGCCGAGTCTCCGCATCGGGGCGATCTATGATATTCACGGCAACCTGCCTGCGCTCGAAGCCGTACTCGGAGACGTGTGTCAAGCGGAAGTAGATCAGATCGTGGTTGGCGGCGATGTGCTTCCGGGGCCTATGCCCATCGAAACGATCGAGTGTTTACTGGCGCTCGATATTCCGGTGCAGTTCATTGAAGGCAACGGCGACCGTGAGGTGCTTGCGCGCATGCGAGGCGCGGGGACGAGCGCACTTCCGGAGCAAGCTCAGCAGGTCCTGCGCTGGACGGCGCAGCAGCTCAGTCCTGAACATGAGCAATTGTTAGCCAGTTGGCCCAAGACACTCCGCGTCGAGATTCAGGGAATAGGCGATGTATTGTTTTGCCACGCCACGCCGCGAGACGACAACGAGATCTTTACACGCCTTACGCCTGAGAGCCGGCTCTTACCGGTGTTTGGAGGAATGAACGTTCCGATGGTCGTCTGCGGCCATACTCACATGCAGTTCGAGCGGACGATCGGGGCGGTTCGAGTCGTAAATGCCGGGAGCGTGGGGATGCCGTTTGGCGAACCGGGCGCATATTGGCTCTTACTTGGACCTGAGGTTGAGCTTCGTCAGACGCAGTACGATCTGGTTCGAGCCGCTGACCGCATTCGAGAGACGAGCTATCCGCAAGCTGAGGATTTTGCGGCAGGCAATGTGCTGCAACCGCCCTCAGAAGAAAAAATGCTGGAAGCGTTTAGCCGCGCTGAATTGAAATAATTCATCCCTGGCGCAATGCAACGATCGGATCGACAGTGCTCGCACGGCGTGCCGGAACATAGCAGGCCGACAACGCAGCGAGAAGCAGCAAGGCTGCGACAACGCTGAACGCGGACCAATCCATGACGCCGGTTCCGTAGAGCATGCTCTGCATCGCACGGCTCATGCAGTACGCGCCAGCGAAACCGAAAACCAAGCCCGTTGCGACGGTCCGCAATCCTGTTTTAAGAACTTGCAGCAGGACAGCACTGGAACTGGCTCCCACCGCCATGCGTAAGCCGATTTCCGCGGTGCTTTGCGCGACGGTGAAGGACATGACGCCGTAAATGCCAACGCAAGCCAAGAGCAGGGCGATGCCGGCGAAGCTTCCATAGAGCGCCATGCCGGAGCGATCAGCGCTGAAGCGATCGTGCGCGATCTGCTCCATGGTTTGCACGCGCGCCAAAGGCAGGTCAGGATCGAGCGAGTGGACGACGGCCGCAATGGCGCCCGTCATCTTCCGCGGATCGATGGCGGTTCGCACGGCCGCGATCACGCGCGGCCAGGGACTCTGAGAGAACGGAACGCAGATCTCGGGATACGGCGGGTCCCCGGGCTGGTTTGCATCCTGCATATCGTGAAACACGCCCACTATTTTCCATTCGAGCGGAGGCCCGAGAGCCACGCCGGAACGAAGCTGCGGTACGAGGACACGCTGTGAAAGAGGATCAAGGCCGCTGAGAAATCGGCGCGCAAACGCTTCGTTTACCATTGCTACGCGCGAACTGGTGAAGGTATCTTGCCGATTGAATGGCCGTCCACGGTCCACGCGCGCTCCGAAGGTTTCGAAATAGGAAGGGGTGATCATCTGAAATCCGGCGTTTGGACGCGATGAGGGGTCGGATACCGGCTTACCCGCAATGCTAAATGGCAGATCGAAACCCGAGTCTTGTAATGGCGCTTCCGTAGCCACGGCGGCGCTACGGACCCCAGGAACAGCTTCAACCCTGGCCAACAACTCCCGATAGAAGTTTTCGGTTTGCTCGGGTTGTGTCAAGCGGGATTGCGGTACGGGCAGGTAGAACGTGAGAATGTGATCGGTTCGAATACCCAGATCCACTTGCATGCGATTCACGAAACTGTGAACGGTGAGCGCTGCACCGGCAAGCAGTGTCAGGGCCAGTGCAAATTCGACAGCCACCAAAGCTTGGCGCAGCCGAGCGCGCGCACTCCCGACCGACGATCGTCCTCCCTGCTTCAGGCTGTCGTTGAGGTCCACATTTTTGGCCTGCAGCGCCGGAGCGCAACCAAACAACACGCCCGAGACAATGGTTGTCGCCAGCATAAAGAGCAGCACGGGCAGACTCAGGCGGACGTCCGCTTCGGAAGAAAGCGTACCCGGCGGCAACATCGCAATGATTGTTTTTAGCAGCATCCAGCTCAG
Organism: Bryobacteraceae bacterium; assembly: GCA_039583505.1. GTDB lineage: Bacteria > Acidobacteriota > Terriglobia > Bryobacterales > Bryobacteraceae > Bog-105. The sequence goes on from JAVKSW010000519.1 coordinate 2,381, forward strand.
CAATGTTCCGATGATTCCACCAAACGCCGCTAAGGTCAGGCTCTCGGTCAGGAATTGCACAAAGAGCTGACGCCGGGATGCGCCCATGGCCGCACGCACGGCGACTTCTCTTTGCCGGATGGCACCACGCGCCAGCAAGAGGCTTGCAACATTTACGCATGCTATTAGAAGTACAAACGTGACTGCACTCAGCAGCAACCACAGATTGGTGATGGTGCTTGGGCTTTGGAAATCGTTCCGTAACGGTTCTACGCTGGCGCCCCAATTCCT
>JAVKSW010000520.1:0-2633 GCA_039583505.1 Bryobacteraceae bacterium
GAGTCAGTCTCATCATCGGATACGCCGGGCGGTCTCCGGAGAACTCGGCGATCCGGGCCCAAAATGCCGCCGCCGTAATCGAAAATGGGCGCGTCGTCTTCCGTCAATGCAAAATGCTGCTGCCCACCTACGACGTCTTCGACGAGGCCCGCTACTTCCAACCGGCGACTTCACAAGACCTGGTGACGATCGGCGGCACCAGAATCGCCATCGCCATTTGCGAAGATGCATGGAACGACAAGCAGTTCTGGGAACGCCGCCGCTACTCCCGCGATCCTATCGAGGAGTTGGTTCAGAAAGGCGCCGAGCTCATCGTTTCCATCAATGCATCGCCCTGGAACATTGGTAAGCGAAAGCAGAGGCAAGGAATTTTTCACGCCACTGCGCTACGCTTCGGCTTGCCGCTCATCTATGTGCACATGGTGGGCGGCAATGACCAACTGGTGTTCGACGGTTCCAGTTTCGCCATGACCGCAAAAGGCGAGCTCGCCGCTCAAGCCAAATCGTTTGCCGAAGATCTGATCGTGTTCGACACCGCGTCCGGCACTGGCGACAACCACGCGAGCGTTTTCAGCGATGATGAAGCCGCTTATGAGGCTCTCGTCCTGGGCACCCGCGATTACATAAGAAAGTGCGGATTTCGCAGCGTGCTGGTCGGGCTCAGCGGAGGAATCGATTCCGCTCTCGTAGCCACGATTGCAGTGGAAGCGGTTGGAAAAGAGAATGTCACCGGTATCGGAATGCCCGGACCGTATTCATCGGAACACAGCCTCACCGACGCACGGGCGCTGGCTCAGCACCTCGGCGTACGGTTCGAGATCGTCCCAATCAAGTGCGGCTACGATGGCCTGATCCAGACGCTGAATCCGCTCTTCACCGGGTTCAATCCTGATACGACGGAGGAAAACCTGCAATCGCGCCTGCGCGGGATGGTCTTAATGGCTCTGTCAAATAAGTTTGGTTCACTGGTGCTGACGACCGGCAATAAGAGCGAGATCGCAGTGGGCTATTGCACGTTGTACGGCGACATGTGCGGTGGTCTTGCGGTGATCAGCGATGTTCCGAAAACCATGGTCTACCGGCTTGCCCGCATTGCAAACGGCCGCTACGAGAGGCAGGGCCTACGCGGCCCAATCCCGGAAAGCACGTTGTCGAAGCCTCCTTCCGCCGAGCTTCGTCCGGACCAAAAAGACACCGATAGTCTCCCGCCGTATGATGTGCTCGATGCTATTCTCGGCGCTTACATCGAACGCTACGAGTCGGTTCCTGAAATTGCCACGAAAGAGAATATCCCGGAAGATCTGGTGCGCGACATCGTGCGCAAGGTGGACCGAAACGAATACAAACGGCAGCAAGCTGCGCCAGGCCTGCGAATCACACCGAAAGCGTTCGGCGTAGGGCGGCGCTTCCCCATCGCACATAGGTTTACTGAATGAAATCTCTTCTGTTTTTGGCGGCGGCAGCCGCCGGCGCTCTCTTTTTGCAGGATGCCGGTCATAATCCGGCTCAGATGCACGTCGGTCCGCTTCCGGATGGCGGCTTCCTGTTGAATAGCGGCTGGACCATTCGCCCGGCAGGCGAGCAGGTGCCCGTCGATACATTTCCCATGAGCACGGCCGTTTCAAACAACGGCAAGTATCTCCTGGTGTTAAACGGCGGATACAATCCTCCTTCGGTCAGCGTTATCGATATCGCTCAAAAGCGCGAAGTCGGCCGCACGCATCTGCCGGACGCCTGGCTCGGCCTCGCCGTCTCGCCCAAAAACGACCTGGTTTACGTAGGCGGAGGGAGCCAAGCTACAATTTACGAGCTATCATTGAATCCCGATACCGGCGCCCTCGCACGAACGCGCGACTTTCCCGCCGTCGCGGACCTTCACAGTAAGGGAGTAGCTTTCATCGGCGATGTCGCTGTCTCCGCCGACGCGCACCTGCTGTATGCCGCCGATCTCTACAACGACAGCATCGCAGTTGTGAATCTACAGTCCGGGCGCCTGATCGATCATTGGAAAACGGGCCGGCGGCCGTATCGCATCATCCTCTCACCCGACGGGCGCCAAATGGTGGTCAGTAGCTGGGCGGACGCGGCGGTTTATCAGCACGATGCCAATAGCGGCGCTCTGCTTGGAAAGACGCGTGTCGCTCCCCATCCGACGGATATGCTGTGGCTCAACAAAGCCGCTCCCTCCGAGCAAGGTCAACCAAGTTATGTTGCGCGGCTATTCGTCGCCGCTGCGAACACCAACAGCGTGTACGCACTTGGGGTTACGTCAGACGGCCAGCTCAATATGCTGGAATCCATCAACGTCTCGCTTACCCCGATGCATCCGCTCGGAATGACACCTTCCGCGGTAGCAGTGGACAAACGCGGAACGCGTCTCTACGTTGGCTGCTCAGACGCAAATGCCGTGGCGGTGGCGGACATCTCGGGCGAGCACACCAGAGTCATGGGCTTCATCCCGACTGGCTGGTACCCGACCGCGGTCCGGGTTCTCGCGGACGATCAGCTCATCGTGCTCAATGGGAAAGGGTTGGGGAGCCGCGCGAATCCCGACGGCCCGGTGACGACGAAACCAAACAAACCTCTATACGAAGGCGGTCCGGTCACTTCGCCCGGTTACGTCGCACATATCC
>JAVKSW010000521.1:0-2630 GCA_039583505.1 Bryobacteraceae bacterium
CCGATCTCGGCGGAATCAAGCTCTCTGAATCCAAGATTATGTACATGCACGTGGTCCCCAGGCGCAATATTTTGCGTCGCGAAACCGATCACGTTGCCGTACCGGTAAACAGGCTCACCCGCCGCGATTTGCCGTACCGCCACTTTATGGCCCGCCGGAATCGGAGATCTAGTAAGTACTGTTACTCCCCCTGTGTGAACCGCCTGTTCCGCCGGTAACGAAACACGTGCAATTGCAACGCTGTCAAGCACGTCCAGCAGAATGGCGGCGTTTGTCGCAGTTGGGGGCTTCTCGATTTCGTATAGCATCGGAGATACTTCCACTGTACGTCTTACGAGCGGCTAATCCCTCTTTTACGTGTTACCTTCGAAACGAATCTCTACTCATGCTCCTTGTTCACTGATGCCGAGAATTCCGACAGCAACCTATCGCCTGCAGTTACATGCGGAATTTGGCTTTGATGACGCTGCGGCGATTGCGGATTATCTTGACCACCTGGGAATTTCACATGTCTACAGCTCCCCGTATTTGCAAGCCGCGCCGGGAAGCAAACATGGATACGATGTCGTCGATCACCACAAGGTGAACGACGAGCTGGGCGGCAGTGAAGCGCACGACCGCTTCTCTAAACGCCTGGGCGAATGCCATTTGGGACAAGTGCTGGATATCGTTCCAAATCACATGGCCATCAGCGGACGACGCAATCGGTACTGGTGGGATGTTCTTGAAAATGGCCCTTCCAGCCGCTATGCCAGGTACTTCGATATCGATTGGCAGCCGCACGAGGAAAAGCTTCGAAATAAATTGCTGGTTCCGATTCTTGGCGATCACTACGGCCGCGTGCTGGCCCGCGGAGAAATTCAGGTTCAGCGGCGCGGAGGCGAGTTCCTCATCACCTATTTCGACCACGAGCTGCCGGCGGCCCCCCGCTCTCTTCCGCCCCTTCTCTCTGCTGCCGCTACGCGTAGCGGATCGGATTATCTCGCGTTCCTCGCAGACTCGTTATCCGCGCTCCCTGCTGCCACCTCGACGGATCAACAGAGCACCGCACAGCGGCATCGCGACAAAGAGGTGGTTCGCATTCTCCTCGAGCGCCTTTTTAATGAGGTGCCGCACATTGCGCAAGCAGTTGACGATTGCCTGCGGGAAACAAACAACAACACCAATACGCTCAATGACTTTTTAGATCAACAAAATTATCGTCTTGCGTTCTGGCGCACCGCTGAGCAGGATCTCGGGTATCGCCGTTTCTTCGACGTCAACACGCTCGTTGGTTTGCGGATGGAGAACGCCAAAGTATTCGCCGACACCCACGCCCTCATCCTGCAATGGCTGCGCGAGGGCGTCCTCGATGGTATCCGGGTTGATCATCCGGATGGATTGCGTGATCCGAGGCGCTATTTCGAACGGCTTCGAGAAAAGGCTCCGGACGTCTGGATTTTGGGCGAGAAGATACTCGAACCCGGCGAGCAACTTCGCACGGAGTGGCCGATTGATGGCACAACCGGCTATGACTACCTGAATCAAGCAGGCGGGCTCTTCGTGGATCGCGCCAACGAGAACGCATTCACGGACATCTATACCGAATTTGTCGGTTCCGATATGTCAGGCGAGCCGTCGGATTACGCCGCGCTTTGCCGCGATAAGAAACACCGCGTGCTGCGCGATCTGCTGGGCAGCGATGTGAATCGGTTAACCAACCTCTTCACGGATATCTGCGAATCTCATCGCGATCGACGCGACTATACGCGCCACGACGCAATTCGTGCAATTCGTGAAGTGGTCGCCTGCTTTCCCGTCTACCGGACGTATGTTGTCCCCGAGCGGAACGAGCTGACCGAGGCCGACGAGCGGTACGTCAACGAGGCGATTGAAGCATCGAAGCAGAATCGTCCTGAAATCGATCCGGATCTGTTCGATTTTATGCGGGATATCCTCCTTCTGCGCGTACGAGGCGCAATGGAATCCGAGTTTGTCATGCGCTTCCAGCAATTCACCGGGCCCGCCATGGCGAAAGGTGTCGAGGACACCACGTTTTATTACTACAACCGGCTCATCTCGTTAAACGAGGTAGGCGGCGACCCCGGTCGCTTCGGCATAACGCCCCAAGCGTTCCATACCTACTGCAGCGATACTCAGCAGTCGCACCCACGCACGATGCTCGCCTCCTCGACGCACGACACGAAGCGCAGTGAAGATGTGCGTGCCCGCATTAGCTTGCTTTCCGAGATGCCGGACTGCTGGAAGGCAGCATTGGAGCGATGGGCGGCGATGAACGCCCGGCACAAGAAGAACGCCGCGCCCGACCGAAACACTGAATATCTGCTCTATCAGACCATGCTCGGCGCGTGGCCAATCGACACGGGCCGGCTGCTTCCTTACATGGAAAAGGCATCCCGCGAAGCAAAGCAACAGACTTCCTGGCTCTCGCCCAACGAGGAATTTGAGACTGCGACACGGGAGTTCATCCAGGCGCTCTATGAAGATGATGCCTTCCTTCGGGATTTCGAGCGCTTTGTTCACCCGCTGATTGACCCGGGCAGGATCAACTCCCTGTCGCAGGTGCTGCTGAAACTCACTTCACCGGGCATTCCCGACATGTATCAGGGCGCCGAATTGTGGGACCTGAG
>JAVKSW010000522.1:0-2623 GCA_039583505.1 Bryobacteraceae bacterium
CTGCTGACGGAGTTCTCCAATATCGCCGACTTTTCCGAAATCGTCACGCAAGGCGCAAGTGGCGCCTGAAACTATCCAGATATTTGAACTCAGGAGAAAACATTGGCAACCAAGAAATACGTTTACTCATTTGGTGGAGGCAGCGCTGAAGGCGACGGGAAAATGCGCGATGTCCTTGGCGGCAAAGGAGCCGGTCTCGCTGAAATGAGCAAGGCGGGAGTGCCTGTTCCTCCCGGTTTCACGATCTCGACAGACGTGTGCAACCTGTTCTTTGTAAATGGCAATAGGGTCCCGCGCGAAGTAGACGCGCAGATCGAGAACGCCCTTGCGAAGCTCGAAAACGAAATGGGCAAGAAGCTTGGCCGCGGAGACGACCCGCTGCTGGTCAGCGTTCGCTCCGGCGCGAAATTCTCGATGCCGGGTATGATGAACACCATTCTCAATCTCGGCCTGAACGACGACGCCACCGCGGCTCTGGAGAGAAAGACCGGTAATCCGCGGTTCGCTTGCGACTGCTATCGCCGCTTCCTCCAGATGTTCGGCGAGGTGGCGCTCCACATCGACATGGCCGAATTTGACCACATCTTCGACGCACGCAAAGCAAAGGTGAAGGCGAAAACAGATACGGATCTTACGGCCGACGATCTGAAATCGATCATCGGCGACTACAAGAAGCTGGTGAGGAAAAAGACCGGGCGCGATTTTCCGCAGGATCCGCGCCAGCAGCTCACGCTCGCGCGCGACGCCGTGTTCAATTCCTGGAATACACCCAAAGCGGTCTATTACCGTCGCATGGAAAAGATTCCGGATTCCATTGGCACCGCCGCGAACGTACAGGCAATGGTCTTCGGGAATATGGGCGAAAATTCCGGCACGGGTGTTGGTTTTACGCGCAACCCCTCTACCGGTGAGAAGGCGTTCTATGGCGAATTCCTCGTGAATGCGCAAGGCGAGGACGTAGTCGCGGGCATTCGCACTCCGCAGCCAATCTCCGAGCTCGCGCAGGTGATGCCCCAGGCCTATGCGCAGCTTCGCGACATCACCACGAATCTTGAAAAGCACTATCGCGATGTGCAGGATTTCGAGTTCACTATCGAAGACGGCAAGCTGTACATGCTGCAGACGCGCAATGGCAAGCGGACCGGCCCCGCGGCTGTGCGGGTCGCCGTGGACATGGTGACGGAAGGATTCATTTCGAAGCGCGAAGCCGTCCAGCGCGTCGCGCCTAACCAGCTCGATCAACTGCTTCATCCAGTGCTCGATCCAGCTATGCGCAAAAATCTGCAGGAGATTGCAAGCGGCCTGCCGGCTTCCCCCGGTGCAGCGGTGGGACGCGCGGCCTTCTCCTCGGAAGACGCAGTTAAGCTATCCGCTACCGGCCCGGTAATCCTGGTTCGCAAGGAAACCACACCCGATGACATCCACGGCATGGATGTTTCAAAAGGCATTCTCACGGCGGTGGGTGGACTCACCAGCCATGCGGCCGTTGTGGCGCGCGGAATGGGCCGCCCGTGTGTAGTCGGCGCGTCATCGGTATCCGTCAACGAAGGGAAAAAACAAGCGGTCATCCTGTTCGAAGGCAAGAAGCTGACCCTTGCCGAAGGCGATTGGATTTCGCTGGATGGCACGCTGGGCGAGGTGTACCTGGGGCAATGCCAAACTAGCGAGCCCGACCCGAAATCGCATTACTTTGCCACCTTCATGCAGTGGGCAGATGAATTTCGCGGCGGCTTCGGCGTCAGGGCCAATGCCGACATCCCCCGCGACGCCAAACAAGCGCGGCTCTTCGGCGCTGAGGGCATCGGTCTCTGCCGCACGGAGCACATGTTCTTCGCCGAGGATCGCATCGCGCACATGCAGGCGATGATTCTCGCCCGCGATGAGAAGACACGTAAGAACGCGCTGAAGAAGCTGCTTCCGATGCAACGTCGTGATTTCGCCGGCTTGTTTGAGGCAATGGACGGGTTCCCGGTCGTCATCCGCACCCTCGATCCTCCGCTCCACGAGTTCCTGCCCAAGCGCGAGAACCTGATGGTCGACATCGCGAAGTTGCCGCACGCGTCATCGAAAGAGAAGAAGGAAATGGCGCGTACATACGGCGTGGGCGCCGGCGAGCTGAAAAAGCATTTGCCACAATTGCTCGAGCGAGTCGAAGAGCTGCACGAATTCAACCCGATGCTTGGGCATCGCGGCTGCCGTTTAGGCATCACCTATCCCGAAGTGACCGAGACGCAGGCTCGGGCAATCTTTGAGGCGGCTGTCCAGGTCGCCAAAAAAGGCATTAAAGTAATTCCCGAAGTCATGATTCCGCTAGTGGGCAACGTCAAGGAGTTGGAAAACCAGAAGGCCATTGTTGTTCGAGTGGCGGACGAGGTCCTCGGCACCGCCGGCATGAAGAATTTAAAGTACATGGTTGGCACAATGATCGAAATCCCGCGTGCCGCGATGACCGCCGACGAAGTTGCGCGTGAAGCCGAATTCTTTAGCTTCGGGACGAACGACCTGACGCAAACCACGATGGGCCTTTCCCGCGACGATTACACCAAGTTCTCTAAGCACTACGAAGATCTGAAAATTTTCAAGGCAGACCCGTTTGCCGTACTCGATCAGGACGGCGTCGGCA
>JAVKSW010000523.1:0-2620 GCA_039583505.1 Bryobacteraceae bacterium
CAGCCTGCTCAACCAACTTGTCGTGAATTTGCCGGGCATCGAGCGGGGCCAGCACTTCGAGCGCAGTAGCTAGCCGCCGTTCGAATAGTTGCTTTTCCCCGTTCTCTATCTCCGCCAGGCCATCGCTGTAAGCAACGATCTTGTCTCCCGGAAGCAGCTGCAGATGGTCAACTTCGAATTTCGGGTCCTCTAAAAGGCCGATCGGTGCACCGGTTGTATCCAGGAGGCGAACCTCTCCGCTGGCGCGCACCAGAAACGGTAAACAATGACCGGCATTCGCCCACACAAACGCGCCGGAGCGCTCGATTCTCGCGTAGATCAGCGTTGCATATTTCTCGCGCTGGGATCGATCGATCAGAAAATGGTTGATTTTCGACAGCAGCGTATCCAGCGGCGCTTCCAGCTCGGAGCCCAGCAGAAAGGCGCCTTGCAAGAGAGCGGCGAGCAGCGCGGAACTGACTCCTTTACCCGAAACATCGGCAATGACAGAGGCCCATGCGTCGTTTCCAATGGGGTGAACATCGAAGTAATCGCCGGCCACTTCGGCCGACGCAAGACTCGAGCCCGCGGCGCGGAACCAGCCAGTCTCCGGAAATTTTTGCGGCAGCAGACTTCGCTGGACCTTGCGCGCGAATTCGAGTTCCTGGTCCAAGAGTTGTTTCTGGCGCTCTTGTTCCAGCAATTTTGTGTGTTCGAGCACCGTCGAGGCTTCGAGCGCGAGCGTGTGCAGCAGCTCGCGATTGAGCTCCGAAAGGACGTTCTGGCGCGTTCGCGAATCGAGATACAGCACGCCAACCGTATTGGCCCGCGAAGACAGAGACACGGTCTGCTCCGAGTTGATACTTCGAAATTGCACGAGCGGAACACATATGACATTGGGAAATTCCAACGGTTGGGATCTCGATTCACCGGCGGGGCCGGTATCCGGAGCGAAACTCATCGACAGCATGTCGTGCCGGTCGGCGAGCGCCTCATTGATGAGCGCAGCCGGCAATTGAAGATCGGAGTTCGTAAGCATGGCGCCGCCGCTGTCACGGCCGACCTTGATTTCGAGCTGCTCATCGGAGCGCAGCAGCAGAAATCCGCGATCTGCGCCAGTCAGCACGAGGGCCGCATCGATGACCGCGCCGAGCACTTCGTCGGCTGCCAGCGAGGTTTGCAGCGTGCGAGCGACTTCGACGAGTGCGCGCAAGCGCGCGAAACTGCCTGCCGCGCCGACAGGCTCGGACGAGGCGGATGAGAGCTGGTCCAATATGCGGTTGATCCGTGCGTCGGAATCCGCAAACACGAGGCGGTACGAATCCTCAAACCCGAAATGCACGGTATCGCCGGATCGAAGCGGCGTCGCCTTCCGAATGCGGTCACCGTTCACCCAAGTGCCATGGGTGCTGTCGAGATCTTCGATCGCGAAGGCGCCATCCTCTTTGAAGACGCGCGCGTGGGCGCGGGAGGCACGATTGTCGCGCAAGATCAGATGATTATCGGGCCCACGCCCGATTCGAAAGGGCACCGGATCGATGGGAATCCGGGTGCGTTCTCCGGAAGGATGAAATACGTCTAAGGCTGCACTCGGAACTGCTGCCCCTGCCATCTACCATCGAGCTTCGCATGAATGGCGAGCACTTAAGAACGTTTCCTGAGGTCCGCACGTAAAAAGATATTCCTTACGCGGTTTCCTTCTTACCCCAAGCGCTGCTTCACTAGTTCACTCAACACTTTTCCGTCGGCGCGCTTTCCGGCGAGTTTCGCCTGCGCAGCCTTCATGACGATGCCCATCTGCTTGGCCGAGGTGGCGCCGGTCTCCGCAATGGCTGCCGTGACCGCCTGTTGAAGCTCGCTTTCCGTCGCCGCGGCCGGCAGATAGCTCTGGATTATGAGAATTTCCGCCTCTTCCTTGGCGGCCAGTTCCTCCCGCCCTCCTTTGCGAAAGAGGTCCGCCGATTCGCGCCGCTGCTTCAACAGCGTGTTCATGATCTGCATCTCGGAGCCTTCATCCAAAGGCTTCATGGAATCGATCTCATGCTTTTGGAGCGCGGATTTGATCATGCGAACAGCGCTCAGCCGGGCTTCGTCCTTCGCCTTCATGGCTTCCACCATGTCCTTTTGAACTCTGTCGAGAAGGGCCATCGCCCAAGATTGTACACGCAGGCCAGCCTCGGGCGTGTTTCCGGTCCCGGCGCCAACAACGCGATGCAACCAGGGGCGTACAAGGCACGTCCCATGCGCTGTTATACTTAGCAGTTTTTGGGGTCTTTTTGCAAAAGTACACGTCTGTCCTCGTCTTTTCGCTATTCGCGTGTCTTCTTCAGGCGCAGAGCTTTACCAATGGTCAGGCCGCGCGAGCCGTATTAGGCCAACAGGAATTTACGTGGGGAACGGCCTTGGGCGTCGACAGCGCACAATATCTTCTCGGCGGCCCCAGCGGGGTAGCCTACACCAATGGCCTGCTTTTCGTCGCCGATTCGAACGTGCTAGGTGCGACGTCCGAGCCGGCAGGGAACGGAAACGGAAACAACAACCGTATTCTGGTTTTCGACACAACGCAGATCCCGCCGGCGCACGCGGATGTGACGCAATACCCCATGTTCGATCCTTATTGCGGGCTCTGCGGTTATAACGC
>JAVKSW010000524.1:0-2616 GCA_039583505.1 Bryobacteraceae bacterium
CTCGGTGTATCCGGGGTCGGCGGAGTCGCGGCGGTCCTGGGTGTCGCCGCCGTCGTATGCGTCTCCTCTGCCGTAGCGGGTGAGCTTTTGCAGGATTTCAAAGTCGGTTATATCTTGGGCGGCACCCCTCGCAACATCCAAATCGCGGAGCTAATTGCCGTCATCGTCGCCAGCCTTGTGATGTACTTCCCACTGGTATTGCTCCACGAAGGCAACATTCGCGCGGGAGGGACCGGATTCGGCGATCGCCAGCTTCCCGCCCCGCAGGCAGGTCTCATGGCCCTGTTGGCGCAAGGTATCGTCGGCCGCGATATGCCGTGGCCGTTGATCGTCGTCGGTATTCTCATGGGATTCGCCTTCATCCTGATGCAAGTCCGAAGCCCCATGCTGGTGGCCATCGGCATGTACCTCCCGTTTGGAACCACCTTTGCCATTTTCGTTGGCGGCCTGGTTCGCTGGATCGGTGATGCAGTCGCGAACCGTCGCGGCTACAACGAAGCGCAGAAGGCGCGAGTAGATAACGCCGGAGTGCTGACAGCTTCCGGCCTAATCGCCGGGGAAGCCATCTTGGGCCTGATCTGGGCGGCTTTGCAATTTGCACCACCCCGCGTGCGGGAGCATCTGCAGCTGTTCCCCCACCCATCCTATTTAATAGGACTCGCGGTCCTCGGGCTTCTTGCGCTCATGATGATTCGTGCCCCCCTGCGCAGCGCCGGTAGTCCCGATGAGCCCGCTCCGCCAGTCGCCATGATGTAGTTTTTTCTTGAAGCGATGTAGTCGGTCACACTACTTATCGATTATTTGTCGGCAGCCCACCGCCAACGCCCATCCCTCTGATCCTAAAAAGCTTTTGGGTCTAGAGCCCTCCCGAAAAACGGTACGCAACGCGGTAACTTTTGTCATGTTTCGCTGGACAGGGCCTTACATTTATGGACACCAAAGGATTGGAGGCGGATGCGATCTCAGACTCAATCAGGACGGACAAGACGTCCCATCCTGCCGGAAGATCCGGACGGATTAGCGGCCCAGCTGACCCGTCTGCTCGTTGGCCAGCCCGAAGCCATCGAAACGATCATTCCGTACATACAGATGCACCAGGCTAGCCTTGCTCCGGAAGGCCGTCCCATGGGTGTTGTTCTATTGCTGGGACCCACCGGAACGGGCAAGACGCGCACCGTCGAAGCGCTTGCCGAAGTGCTGCATGGAAGCAGCAAGAATCTCCTGAAGGTCGATTGTGGTGAGTTTCAGATGGAGCATGAAGTTGCCAAGCTGATCGGCGCGCCTCCTGGTTACCTGGGTCACCGCGAAACCCAGCCCATGCTTACCCAGGCAAAAGTCAACGGCGTAGCCTCGGACCAAAGCGATATCTCACTCGTGCTGTTTGATGAGATCGAAAAAGCGGCGCCCTCCATGACGCGGCTGCTGCTCGCCATTCTGGATAAAGCCACGCTGCGGCTTGGCGACAACACTACCGTCAACTTCGAACGATCGCTTATTTTCCTCACTAGCAATCTTGGCGCGAAATCGATTCAGCGAGCCAATAAGCCCGATTTCGGTTTCGAAGCGATGCTGCCGCCGCAGCCTGTCGAGGACATAGCGAAGATACAGAGCATCGGGATGGCTGCCGTGAGGCACAAGTTCTCTCCTGAGTTCGTGAACCGCATCGACTCGGTCATCACCTACAGGCCCTTGAATCGCGAGGCGTGCGAGACAATTCTGGACCAGATCTTCGCGAATTTTGCTCGTCTCATCCACAGCCGCCTAGGAATTCGCGGGTTCCGGCTTCAATGCACCGCGGCCGGCCGCAACCTGCTTTTGGATTCCGGAACCAGCATCGAGTTTGGCGCGCGCGAATTAAAACGCACCGTGCAGCGCAATTTCATTCAACCCGTTTCTGCACTGGTCGCCCAGGGCCAGGTTCCCCCCGGCAGCACGGTCATCCTGGACGCGAAAGCCGGCGAGTTCACCATCTTGTTGCGCCATTAGAGTCAGTGCCGGTTCCACTCCGCGGATTGGTTCTCTGAACCCTTACCCGGCCTGTCTATAGTCATCGTCACCTGCACGTGAGGCGAGCTGCGGTCGTACTCGACTGAACCGAGCCTCAGTTCGTCGGAACCCAGTTTAACCTCGCGCCGGCTTGCTCCGTCGGTGATCACCAGAGTTGCCCCCGGCGACCCGTCGAAGTCGCGTGCGGAATGGTTCCACGAAATGCGCAACAAACGGCCATTGCCGGTGACCGCAAGTTGCAATTGATGAGAAGAGCGAAGCCATGACGGTCGCGCGGCTTGACCGGTGAACGACCACATCAGGAGGCAAGCAGCCAATCCGATCAGTAGCAGCGTCGCTACCAATGCGTACAGCCGTCCTTTATGTCGCTTGGGCGCTTCCGATTCCTGCTCGGCCGGCAGCGTTTCGGGCTGCACCTCGGGAAGAGCCCGAAATTCCCCTTCGTTGAATCGAAATTCCCGCACGGCGGGCTCATTGGGAAGCTCGCCGTTATGCGCCACGAAAAATGCCGCGGAATAGGGAGCCCGCCCCTGGATCAGCAGCGCCGCATAGACCGCCTGGTTGAACTCTTCGGAAAGCAGGCTCCGGTCAGCCGGAGAGGGTCGCAGT
>JAVKSW010000525.1:0-2608 GCA_039583505.1 Bryobacteraceae bacterium
TGAGTGTTCGGGTTGCGGACGGTAGCCGTAATCGTCACCGGAACACTTATGGCAGGATTCGCGCTTGAGGTTATCGCGGTTGCGGTGGGCGAGCCCGAAGCCGGCGTAATATCGATGCACCAGCCGGATATTGTTTGCGTCCCGGCCCCGCCGTTATCGAAGACGAACAGTTTCCAATCGCCATCCGAAGTCGCCCCGTTGAACGCTTCTTCAAAGTTTTTCGAGTTCGCGCCGCCGCCCGGCGTGGCAAAGCTGAAAGTGGAGGGGAATGACGGAACCGCGCCGCCCACAGTGGTTGGGAAAAGATTCGCAGTGTCCTCTGAGATCGCCTGGTACGTCGCATCGTTCGCGAGCGGCGCCGGAGTGTTGCCGCCGAAACTGGTAAAGTTTGGCGCCACCACCCCCGAATCGGACCAGGTGAGATTGTCGATTGTCGGCTGGCTGCTGCCGTCGCCCGCGCCGGACATAAACTCCAGCGCGTGATTTCCATCAGGCGACTCCAACAGCGCGTGCAGCAACGCTGCACCATTGGTCGACGACAAGGTATTGAACCGAACCGAAACATTTGATACCGATGCGGCCAATCCCGCCGTGTCCGTGCCCACGTTCACCACCGACGGATATACATTGGTGACGTCTCCGTTGCCGCCGGGCGTAATCGAAATTGTTCCCGGATTGCAATACAGGCCGCCCAAAAGTGTCGAATGATGCTTCACGTATTGATAGAGCGGCGAATTCGTGCTGCTCGATGTGAACGATCCTCCGGCTGGCGTATAGCTGGCCGTCAGCGTGTGCACTCCTTCCGCCGTAAAGACCGTGGAGCATGTAGCTCTGCCGCCCGCTAAGACCTCTGCGCCGCAACCGGCGATGGAATTCCCGCCATCCTGAAAATTCACCGTTCCTGTCGGGGTCCCGTCGGACGAGCTGACAACGGACGTGAGGGCCACGCCGCTATTCGTTCCGGAGGTAAACGACGGATTCAGGCTGGAGCTTAGCGTCGTCGCGGTCGATACCGCGGTTTGGCTCACGGTAATCGTCAGCGACCAACTGCTGAAGGAAATGTTGTCGTCCGTTCCTCCACTCGAGTCAACGACATACAACTTCCATGTCCCCGCCGCCGTGGCGCCCGTGAACGCGCTGTTAAGAGTGGAGCTGCCCTGGTTGTCTCCCGGGTCCACCGTCTCAACGGGCAACTGAGCGGTATCTAATGTGAAACCCGCCACCGCTCCTTCTGTTGGAAACACGGTATCGTTGAAGGAATTCCCGTAAGAGCTGGGCTTGTCGGTGATGGTCCCGGTCGTGGCAGGCCAACTCTGTCCTAGAGGTGCGCTCGGCATGTAGCCGGTCGCCGAGTCCGTGATGTCCAGCGTCACGTTGGTGAGACTCTGTGTGCCTGTGCTGGTAGAGCCCGTAATTCCCAACAGTTGGCCGGATGGCGACTGGAGAGCGATCGCCAGCCCCACTGTGCCGGCACTGTTCGTCCCCTGAGTGTAGTTGGCGTTCAACCCGGTAATCGTGACGCAGACGCTCGTGACGGTTCCCGTTACCGTCGCAGGAATTGTGAGTGTACTTGGGTAGGGAGATGCTGCCGCCGTAGTGAAATTAAAGGTTACCGGATTGTAGTTGCTATTCAGGGTTCCGATACCCTGCCCACCCGCATAGATCGTTCCTCCGGCCGGGCATGCAGCCATCGCCGCCGACGCCGTCATCAGTAACAGAGCGGTAGGAATCGAGAATTGAATTAAGCGTCGCGACACGGACACACCTCCAACGTGTGAACTCACACGTGCACTCATCTTTGTACAGTCGGTTCCATGAAGCTATCACAAATCCGGGCTGCGGCTCAAGGTGTAGCTGGTTTATTCGGTACTATCCTCCACGGCCGGTTGCCAACTCTGCAGATGCGTGGAAATAATTGCGCCGCCCATGAACGATTCAGAATTTCAACACCTGAAGAATGGAGTGACTCTCCCCGCTCGTCACATCGGGCTACCAAAGCAATTCGAGGAGAATCGAGTGCACTTGCGTGCAGTAGCCTACAGAATGCTTGGCCCGCTGGGTGAGGCGGATGATGCCGTTCAGGAAGCTTGGCTGCGGCTCAATCGCTCCGATGCGAAGGGCATCGGAAAGCTTCGTGGATGGCTGACGACGGTTACCGGCCGGGTGCGTCTCGACATATTGCGCTCGCGCGAATCGCGAAGAGAGGAGTCGCTCGACGGGCGTTTGCCCGACGTGATTCTAAGCCGTGAAAACCAGATCGATCCCGAGCGCGAAACGCTGATAGCGGACTCTGTCGGCCTTGCCCTTGTTGTCGTGCTGGAAACCCTGGCTCCGTATGAGCGGCTGGCGTTCGTGTTACACGACATGTTCGCTGTGCGTTTCGAGGAGATCGCTTCCATTGTGGGTGCTCGCCAGTTGCGGCAAGGCCGCTCGCGAGTTGCGCCCGCCGCAGAGTGAGGAGAGCTGCCCCGATTCCCGACGTTGATCTTCACCAACAGCGAAAAGTGGTGGACGCGTTTCTGGCTGCCGTAGGTGACGGCGATTTTTCAGCGCTGCTCGAAGTGCTTGATCCGGATGTCCTACCGATCGGATCACATTCCCGGCGGAT
>JAVKSW010000526.1:0-2594 GCA_039583505.1 Bryobacteraceae bacterium
ATGTCTTGCGTCGCATCCAGCCGCAGCCCGTCCAGATGGAAATCTCGAATCCAGTACGCGGCGTTCTCCCGATAGTATTCACGTACGGGGCCGCTCCCCGGCCCATCGAAGTTGATCGCCTCGCCCCAGTCCGTCTTACGTGCCTTGCTTAGATAGAAAGGCGAATACTTCGTCAGGTAATTGCCGTCGGGACCAAGATGGTTGTAAACCACATCCAGAATCACGGCCACACCAACCGCATGCGCCCGATCCACAAACGAACGCATGTCATCCGGGCTGCCGTATAGTGCGGCCGGCGCATACGGCTGCACGCCATCGTAACCCCAGCCGAACCTCCCCGGAAAATCCGCCACCGGCATCACTTCAATCAGCGTCACACCGGTGTCTCGCAAGTACTCCAACTTCTCTGCCGCTGAGTTCCACGTGCCGCCTTCTGTGAACGTCCCCAGGTGCAACTCGTAAATGACTTGCCCCTCCAGCTTCACTCCACCCCAATCGGCGTCAGTCCATCGAAACCCATTCGGGTCCACTACCTCTGAGAACGCGTGGACGCCTTCCGGCTGGTACCGCGATGCCGGATCGGGGTATGGCTCGCCGCTCTCAAGCGAATACTTATACCGGGTCCCTCCCAGAACCCCGGCAACCAGCCCGGAAAAATATCCATCGGCTTCTGAGGCTAAAGAAACAGGAGCACCATTGTCTTTAAATACGACTTCGACGCTCTTCCAATTCGGCGCCCAAACCCGAAAAGCTGTTCCGCTTCCGTCGCCAACAGGTTCTGCGCCGACCAGCGCCCTCCGGAACGGCTTGGGGTGAGAGTTTGGCATGCGAAGGTCAACGTTTGATCTTCCTTTGAGGATAGATGGTGCGCGCGGTCATATATTTTCTTGTTCTCCACTTTCCCTATAGGAATTAGGATCAATCGTGCTACCCTGCAAATATGGCTACGGTGAGTCACCTTCGGCAACTCGAGGCCGAGAGCATTCACATCCTCCGCGAAGTTGTCGCCGAGTGCCAGCGTCCGGTTTTACTCTATTCCATCGGCAAAGACTCTTCCGTCCTGCTGCGCCTGGTTCAGAAAGCTTTTCATCCCGGCCGCGTTCCGTTTCCCCTGCTGCACATCGATACCGGCTACAAATTCCGGGAGATGATCGAATTTCGCGATCGCTATACGGCCGAGTTGGGATTGAATCTGATCGTCCACACCAATCGCGCCGCACTCGCCGAGGGCGCCAATCCCTTCGCCTGGGGCACTCAGCGGTGCTGCGGCGCGTTGAAGACCGGTGCACTGCTCGATGCGCTCCGAAACGGCGGCTTTGACGCTGCAATCGGCGGCGCTCGCCGCGATGAGGAGAGATCCAGGGCCAAAGAACGCGTTTTTTCCTTCCGCGATGCACGCGGTCAATGGGACCCCCGCAATCAGCGCCCGGAACTCTGGAATGTATTCAACACCCGCGTACACAACGGTGAGAGCCTGCGCGTTTTCCCGCTTTCCAACTGGACCGAGCTCGACGTCTGGCAATACATCCACGCCGAAAACATTCCCATCGTCCCGCTCTATTTCGCCAAGCCCCGCCCTGTGCTGGTCCGCGGGGATTCACTGCTCTCCGTTGAGCAGCCGTTTGTGTCGCGCTTGCCCGGAGAACGGCCGCAACTGATCAAGTGCCGCATGCGTTCGCTCGGTTGCAGCCCCTGCACGGGAGCCATCCGGTCCGATGCCGACACGGTGCCGCGCATTATCGAAGAGCTGGTGACCGTGCGGCGTTCGGAGCGTCAGAATCGCGTCATCGATCACGACCAGGACGGCTCCATGGAGCTGAAGAAACAGGAGGGCTATTTCTGATGTCTGCGGCTGCGGTTCTTCCCATCGCCAGTACCTTCGACGACTTTCTCGAACAGGAGCAAGCCAAGGATCTCCTTCGATTCACCACTGCCGGCAGCGTGGACGATGGCAAATCAACCCTGATTGGGCGTCTGCTTTACGATTCCCGAAGCGTTTACGACGATCAATTGGAATCCGTCACGAAAGCGTCGATCGGCCGCAACGCCGGCATAATCGATTTCTCACTGCTCACCGATGGGCTTCGCGCCGAGCGCGAGCAGGGCATCACCATCGATGTGGCCTACCGCTACTTCGCGACGCCCCGGCGCAAGTTCATCATCGCCGACACTCCGGGGCATGAAGAGTACACGCGCAACATGGTCACCGGCGCCTCCACCGCGGAGCTCGCCATCGTCCTCGCGGATGCGCGCAAGGGTCTGCTTCCGCAGTCGCGCCGCCACGCTTACATCGCCTCTCTGCTCGGGATTCCCCATGTTGTCATCGCCGTGAACAAGATGGATCTCGTCGGCTACGACGAAGCTGTCTTCCGGCAGATTGAATCGGATTTCCGCCGATTTCTCGCGCGTTTCCAATCCATCGAGCCGCATTTTGTGCCGATCAGCGCGTTGCGCGGAGACAACGTCGTCACGCGCAGCAGCAACATGCGCTGGTTTCACGGATCGAGTCTGCTCGAGTATCTCGAACAGGTTCCGGTGGGCAACCGCGCCCAGCGCGCGCCCTTCCGCTTTCCCGTGCAGCGCGTCGTCCGCCC
>JAVKSW010000527.1:0-2576 GCA_039583505.1 Bryobacteraceae bacterium
CGCCCCATTAATTCCCCGGCAAGATGTTGGGCCTCCGATGCGCTGCCCCCATTACCGCAGATCAGGAGTTTACGATCTGCGGTTAAGGCTTCGACGCACCATTTGGCGGCGGTCTCGATGTTGTGTTTCTGTTCCTTAAGGCCTTCGAAGACGGCAACCGCCTCATCAAGAGATTCTTGGAAGTTTGTCATTGATCGAACCAGTTACTCTTCCAGTGCATTTACTTCCCTGATGGTACCTGTGTGTGGATTAAAACGCAGTGTTTTTATCTCATACGGCCGAAATCCACCTGACCAGCCCTTGCCGGCGAACTGGAGATTGATGGAGGCCGAGACGGGACGTCCTTCCGCTTCGTAACAGCGCACGATGAGATCGTCGCTCTCTTCGGACTTTTTTATGGCGGACACAATTATGTCCGATCCATCGACGCTAAGAAACGAGTCCGATTGCGGGCGCGTGCCCGGGTGGATTCCTTGGAAGATGATGGGCAGCGGGGTCGTGAACGCTTCGGTCAGCCGCTGTACACCGGCATCCTGCCAAGTGCCCTCGTGCGGTATGAGCAGCATACGGAAGCTCTGGACACCTTGGTCCTGCCATCGATGCTCGGTTCCAGGATTGAGAACCTGTGGCTGATGGTGGGCATACGCTGCTCCGCGCACGATCGAGATGCGCATATCGCTCCCCTCAACGCTGTATCCGTATTTCGCATCATTTGCGATCGCAAGGCCGTACCGTCCCCGGTTGCTCGTCCCGCCAACGTTGATCCATCGCTGCCCCGGCTGTTCATCGCCGTTCGGATCGCGGACGATGGTTCCGAACGCGATCTCATAAGTAGCGCGCGGTTGCGTCACGGCCACGGGAAAACTGAATTTGAGCATTTTCTGGTGTTCGTGCCAATCGAGAGAGACACGCGCTTCCAGTGTTCGACCGTCGGCATACAAAATCCAATCTGTCGTGAGGGTCGACGTTCCGTACGTCGAGCGGACACGCAGACGCGCCCGTAACGGCCCGTCCTCTACCAGGACGCGAGTCGCGTGCGCGAAAACGCCAATTTGATTGGTATAGGCGCGGACGCCGTGACTCCATGTGTCGCTCGGGTCATCCAGAACGATGGCGCGCGCGCCTCCAGTCGAAGCGAACACTTCGTGGCCCGCAATCTTGTCGAACAGATCGACATTACCTTGAGCGCCGATGGTTACGCGCAAATACTTGTTTTCGAGCGTTCGATCAGTGGCTCGGAGGCTGCCTGGGGCAGTTTCATCTGCGCCCTGGCGGATTCGAATCTGCCGGTACCCGAAGGGCGGTAGCGGCACCTGCGCAATCAACCGCTGCCGGTCCGTTACCTCCGTCGTCGGCGCAATCCATTGATGCGCGATCGGGTTGCCCCTGTCATCCTCCACTCGCGCCGGCGTACCGCGATTCCATTTCAGGTCGTATCTTAAATTCGTCGTCACGGCCCACGGCTGCAAATTGAATACAACCAGGTACTGCGAATCCGGATCGAGGGCTGGAACGTGCCAGGCAAGCTTCTGTGCGGCTTTATACATCGCCTGCGCAGCGATGTTACCGGCAAACCCGTAACCTTCCGGCGCAGTGGTTTCATAATGCTCGGGAAGTGCCGTCCCGGCGAGACTGTCATGGAATTGCAGAAACAGCACTCGTTTCCAGGCGGCGGTAAATGCGTCCTTTGGGTAGTTCGCACTCCACGCAAATGAGCCAATCGCCGTCAGTTTTTCAGCCGAGGTCAAGGCAATTTCCGTTGTGCGATTCCACTTTTTCATCCGCGATTCGGCTGTGTAGCATCCGACCGAATGGTGCTGCAGATCGCCCGTAACGACGGGAATGCCTGCCGATTCCGATCGTCGGATCTCGGCAAAGTAGCGATCCGGCGTGCTATAGAGAACAGCCGGTGCTCCCGGTTCCTTCCGTACCGCGGCAATTGAGCGAATATTCTCATTGGTTGCTCCGCCGCCATGATCTCCGGCGCCGTAAAAAACCATAAAACTGTGGGGAAGCGGTTTCACTTCCGTAAGAATGTTTCGAATGCGACTTCGCACGTCTTTGTCGTCGTTGTAGCTGACAGGTATGCGGTACGTCAGAACTCTTGTGCCGTCGGGCGCTTCCCACCAAAACAGATCCGCGGGCAGCTTTTTTTCGCTCGGTGCAGGCCGCATGAACACATAGCTGTCCATACCCTGCAGATGAAGAATCTGGGCTAGCGTACCGGGATGCCCGAATGAATCCGGGTTGTACCCAGTCGTTGCGAAGCGTCCGAGCAGGCGCCTGAATGTTAACTGGCCGTACAATCCTTGCCGCACGAGAGCTTCACCGCTCGGGAGATTAACATCGGGTTCTACCCACCAACCGCCAACAGCGCCCCATCGGCCTTCTTGCGCGCGTTTGCGAATTTCAGCAAGCATGGCGGGATCGTTTTCTGAAACCCACTGATAAAACTGTGCGGAACTCGCTGTAAAGGCAAACTCCGGGTTCTCAGCCATACGATCCAGAGCAGATCGGAACGTGCTGTGTATGACCGACAGACCTTCATACCAGGGCCACAGCCACACCGGGTCGAT
>JAVKSW010000528.1:0-2574 GCA_039583505.1 Bryobacteraceae bacterium
TTTCTCTTCCGAGCCGCCGCAAACCTTCTCGCGCTTGCCTGAAACATATCGATATGACATGAACGCCTGGGAACAGAAGCTGCGACGATGGTCGGCCGAGTTCAAGAAGCATCCTAAAATCCTGGGCTCCGGCGTCAGCTTCGCGGCCCAGCATGAGATCAAAACATTCGTGAACACGGAAGGATCCGCCATCCAGCAGGGAAGCAATCTTTTCCGCCTCGAGATCAGCGGCACGGCTCTCGCGCCGGACGGGATGGACGTGCGGACGTTTGACACCATTGAAGCGACCGATCCAGCACATGTGCCCGCAGACAGCGTCGTCGAAGCGAAGGTCGAGGAGGTTGCGAAAAAACTGGATGCTCTGGTGGCCGCACCGCCGGCTGAGCCCATCGTTTGTCCCGCTATTCTCTCCGGACGCGCGTCAGCGGTCTTCTTCCATGAAATTTTTGGGCACCGCGTCGAAGGCCACCGTCAGAAGGATATTGCGGAAGGTCAAACTTTCACCAAGATGCTGGGACACAAAGTGCTTCCGGAGTTCATCAGCGTCGAATTCGATCCGACAAGGCAGACTTACGATGGCGTCGATCTGATCGGCCATTACGATTACGACGACGAAGGCGTGAAGGCCAGGCCCGTGAATGTGGTTGAAGATGGCGTGCTGAAGACTTTTCTGCTATCGCGTTCGCCGGTGGGGCAATTCGACCGCTCGAACGGCCACGGAAGGCGCCAGCCCGGTTTCGAAGTGGTTTCGAGACAGTCGAATCTGATTGTGGAATCCTCGAAGCAAGTTTCCGATGCCGACCTGCGCAGCCAGCTCATCGCCGAGATTAAGAAACAAGGCAAGCCGTACGGGCTATATTTCGAAAAGGTCTCGAGCGGCTATACAACCACGTCCCGCCAGGGCCTGCAGGCATTCACGGTTGTCCCTCTGGTTGTATATCGTGTCTATCCCGATGGCCGGCCTGACGAATTGATCCGCGGCGTCGACATCGTGGGCACACCGCTCGCGAGTTTCCAGAAAATACTTGCGACCTCGAATCGCTCTGAAGTATTCAATGGCTATTGCGGCGCCGAATCCGGCAGTATTCCCGTTTCGGCCATCTCGCCCGCCATCCTGGTTTCTGAGATCGAGACTGAGAAGAAGCAGAACTCACAGCAAAAGCCGCCCCTGCTGCCCCGTCCGGAGGGTGAGTAAGAGTGCGGAAGCTGGCCGGTGTTTGCGCTGGCGTGGCGCTTTCCGCCATTGGCGGGTGGGCGGTTTCCGCCGCGGGCTCCGCGCCGGACGCGCGCACCGATACTCAATTACGCGCCATGCTCGACGAGATTGCTCGCTCGAAAACGCTCCAGCTGAACAATCTGGATAAGCCGTATTTTGTGCAATACAGCACTAGCGATGCGCAGCAGGTGGACATCAACGGTAGCCTGGGCGGCCTGACGTCATCGGCTCATGTGCATCTTCGCCGGCCGCGTGTTGCAGTGCGAATCGGAGATTACAAGTTCGATAACACCAATTCGATATACACAGGGAACACGCTGCTGGGACTGTTCCCCATCGATGACGATTATCAGGTGATGCGGGCTGACCTCTGGCTTACGACAGACGGGTTGTACAAAGCGGCCACCGACCAGATCACCCGCAAGCGAACCGCTTTGCGCGAGATGGAAGAGCCTGATAAGACACCCGATTTCGCACCTGCCAAACCGGTTCAGGTTATCCAGCCGATCGCAAATCTAAAACTCGACCAGAAGCATTGGGAAGGCGTAATACGGCAACTCTCCGCCCGGTTTACCACGCATCCGAATTTGACTGAGTCGCACGTTCGGCTACTTACCATCGGCTCAACTTACCGAATCGTAAACACGGAAGGGACGACCGTTCGCATTCCTCAGGAATTGACCAAGGTCGAAATTGTTTCAAGCGGACTGGCTGCCGGGGGCAGTCGCGTTTGGGATCACCAGTTCATTACCGTGCTTCGTCCCTCTCAATTGCCGAACCAACAGGAACTCGATAGAGCGGCGGAAGCTGTCGCTGCTGAAACCGACGCCCTAATCAAGGCTCCTGTCGCGGAAGATTACAGCGGACCGGTGCTTTTCGAACAAGAGGCCGCGGCTCAATTAATGGCCAACGCACTGACGGATGCAATTCGATTGCAGCGGAAACCGCTCGCTCCTCCGGGTACAAACAATCCTGGTTCGCAGATGATCGAGAGCGTGTGGGCGACGCGCATGGCGTCGAAGGTCGCACCCGACTGGCTGTCGATTGTCGATGATCCGAACGAACAGCAGTTCCGCGGCACGGTTTTGGCTGGGCACTATCAAGTGGATGATGAAGGGGTTCCGGCGCAGCGCGTCGTGCTGGTCGATAAAGGCGTTCTGAAAGGATTTCTGTTCAGCCGTCTCCCGATCGGAGATGTCACCGCATCCAACGGGCATGGACGATTGCCGGGCGGTTGGGGCGCCGAAGCAGCAGTGATCGGGAACTTGTTTGTTCACGCGGACGGCGCCGTGCCGGAAGCGCAACTCAAGGCCAAGCTGATGGAGAAAGTGAAAACGGCGGGACTAAAGTACGGCGTG
>JAVKSW010000529.1:0-2570 GCA_039583505.1 Bryobacteraceae bacterium
AATGAAAGGACACGCCAGCGCAGTATTGGCTTCGACTTCGCTCTCCGCGATGCTCTACAACAACCCCATCGCCTACGCGACGGACTTTTTGCCGGAGCATGTGCACGAACTGCTGCAGGAACATCCAAACCTGCATGCCATTAAGGAATCGAGCGCCGACGTGCGGCGTGTTACCGCTTTGCGAGCCGCCGCGGGCAATAGGCTTGAGATCTTCGTCGGAGTAGACGACGTTCTCGTCGAATCGGTGTACGCCGGCGCGGTTGGCTGGATTGCGGGTCTTGTCAATGCGTTCCCGGCCGAGTCTGTGAAGTTGTTCGATTTGGCCGCAGAAGGCAAACAGGACGAAGCGTTCGATCTGTATCGCTGGTTCCTTCCCCTGCTACGCTCGACACCGTGCCAAAGTTCGTGCAGTTGATTAAGTTCGTGCAGGAAGCGGTAGGCATGGGCAGCCAACGTGTCCGCCCGCCGCGGCTTGTTCTGGCCGGCGAGGAGCTGGCGAAAACGAAGCAACTGGTGGCGGAATGTCTCGCGAATCGGCCGCAAATGAAATAGCGCGCGCGCCACGCGAAAGGCAATCGTACGCGATTGGGATAGCGAGCGGCGCTGTGCTTCTGGCGGCGGTAGGGCTCGCCCAGCCGGTATGGACCACTGTCTTTCCCCCACGGAAGTTTGCCGAGCGGCGAATGCACGTGATGGAAGAGATCGGAGATGCAGTTGCAATCATGCAGGGCACGACGGAGCGGCCGGGAGAACAGCCGCTTCGCCAGAGTAACCAGTTCTTCTACGTCACCGGCGTAGTTGAACCCCGCGCATTGCTGGTCATGGATGGCCGCGCTAAGAAATCAACGCTCTTCCTGAATCCCCGCAACGAACGGCACGAAAGCGTAATGTTCGGTCCCGGACTGTATCCGGGTGAGAAGGCAGAACGTGAGACCGGGATGGAGGCTGTAGCTCCGCGCGACGAATTCAAGGCTCGGCTGGAGCAGATCGCGATAAACCATCGCACCATCTATGTGCCTTTCCGGCCGGAGGTACTGGGCGAGGCTTCATCGAGTGATTCCGCCGCGCTCGCCCGGGCGACTAAGAGGGATCCCTGGGATGGCCGT
This sequence comes from Bryobacteraceae bacterium, assembly GCA_039583505.1. Classification (GTDB taxonomy): domain Bacteria; phylum Acidobacteriota; class Terriglobia; order Bryobacterales; family Bryobacteraceae; genus Bog-105. The sequence goes on from JAVKSW010000529.1 coordinate 1,107, forward strand.
CCCTCGCGCGAGGAGGCCTTTATCGAACACCTGAGAGCGGCTGCGCCGGACTCGGAGATCAAGGATCTGGACCCCATTCTGGACGTACTTCGCGGCACAAAAGATGCCCTGGAGATCCAGACCATTCGGAAAGCAACTCGCATTGCCGGGCTCGGGATCATGGAAGCGATACGCGATGCGCGACCCGGCATGTTCGAGTATGAACTTCAAGCCGACGCAGAGTACGTATTTAAGAAACATGGCGCATACGGGGCGGCGTATTTCGCGCTGATCGCAACCGGGCCGAATACCTTCTACACGCACTACCACAAGGGCACCACCCGACTGGAAAGCGGCGAGTACGTGCAGTTCGATTACGCGCCAGACTACAAAAATTACTGCTCCGATGTGACGCGAGTTTTTCCGGTGGACAGGAAATTCACGCATTGGCAACGCGAATACTACACCATCTACTTACGGCTGTATCAGACCCTCATGACTTCGATCAAAGTACATGCGCGGCCGAGCGACATTATCCAAGATGCCGTACGGAAGATGGACACGATTATGGCTTCGTATCAATTTACGGACCCGCAAATAAAGGATGCGGCCAGGAATTTTGTGGATCGTTACCGAAAGAGTCACGCCAACAGCTTAGGCCACACTGTCGGGATGGAGGTTCACGACGTTCGCAACCCTACGCAGACGCTTGAGCCCGGAGAAATCTTCACGATAGAGCCCCAGATGCAAATACCCGAGCGGCATTTAGGCATGCGGCTGGAAGACGTCATCCTGATGACCGACTCTGGGTATGAAAATCTTTCCGCATTCGTGCCCATTGAGATTGGCGACATCGAGAAGCTACGAAAGGAACATGGCTTGAGTGATGCGGCGATTCAGCAAAAATAAACGAATTGCTGTCGCGGCGGCTGTTGCATGCCTCGGAATTTCGTTTCTTCAGCCACGGGAAGGTCGTTCCCAAACAAGCGTTAACCGAGCCGTCCGCTTTGACCGGTCAACGCCACTCTGGTCAATCAGCGGGCGTGTCGCCGCTTCGGAAGTTGGTTCGTGCGAAGAAGGCGAGGGCGGCGAATGCGGCATCTCACCGCCACCGCAAAACAGTAAGGCCGAGCCTCCCGAAGCACCGGATGCGCACAAGAGCGCAGGTGGCGATACGGTGGAGCAAAACGCGCAGGGGTCGAGACCGGCCGCAGCCGTCATTGACAGCTTCGATGGGCTAGGCTTCGGCTTCATCGGCCCGCAGGGGACGGCTGCTAATCGCAACCCTTCAGACAATACGATGGCAATCGGGCCCGATCACATTGTGCAGATCGTCAACTCCCGAATGGCAGTTTTCACCAAGAAGGGCCAGCGCTTCGATTCGACGGGGAAGGTCCTGTATGGCCCGGTGGTTACGAACAGAATCTTCGCGGGATTCGGGGGGCAATGCGAACACCAGGTGAGCGGCGACTCGGTGGTTCGTTA
>JAVKSW010000530.1:0-2569 GCA_039583505.1 Bryobacteraceae bacterium
ATCCAGCATGGTGCAATCCAGTATGGTGCAATCCAGCCTGCTGCAATCCAGCTTGGTCCAATGTGGTCTGGCGACATCGCTGTCAACGTGCGGCTCTCGACCTGGCAGCGCGCCTACCGAAGGCCCGGCGAAGCCGACCCAACACTCGCGCCCGCGACAGCAGGCTCCTGCACGCGCAGCGGCAATTCGAACCAGAACGTCGCACCGGGCCCTGGCTCGTTGTTATGGGTGCCGATCTGCCCCCCCATAATGTCAACAAGCTGTTTGCTGATCGTCAGACCCAAGCCTGTGCCGCCGTAGCGCCGTCTGGTTGTCCCATCCGCCTGAAAGAACGCTTCAAATATCCGGTCGCGAACCGATTCCTCCACGCCGATGCCCGAATCGATGACTTTACAGCACAGCCGGTTCTCGCCGGGACCGCGATTCAGTCGCACATGTACTCCTCCGGCGGGCGTGAACTTTACCGCGTTCGCAATAAGATTCGTGAGAATCTGCCGGAACCTGACACAATCCCCGTGAATCTCCTTCGGAAGCCGCGGATCGATTTCGTACGTTAATTTCAGCTCTTTCACATTCGCGCGCAAACGCAGCAACTTCACCACCGCTTTTACGCTCTCGCGGATATCGAACGCCTCATCTGAAAGGGAAAGCCTTCCGGCTTCAATCTGCGAGAGGTCCAAAATATCGTTGATGATCGTGAGCAGGTCGTTTGAGCATTCTCTGACCGCGTCCGCGTACTCGCGCTGATCGGCGGTTAAATCCGTGGTTCTGAGCAGATCGATCATACCCATGATGCCGTTCATAGGCGTTCGCAGTTCGTGCGATGTGTTGGCCAAGAACTGCTCTTTCAGTTGTGTGGCCTCCTGTGCCAGGAACAGCGCGGTACTCAGCTCCTCGTTCTTCTTCTGCAGTTCCCGCGCTTGCTCCAACAGCCGCAGCTGCGCCTGTTTACGGTCTGTAATGTCGCGCCCGATGCCTTGAATCCCAACCGGTTGGCCGCGCCGGTAAATGATTCGCGTACTCACCTCGAGAAAGCGTCTCGTTCCGAACTTGGAAAGAATCGGAAGTTCGTAATGCTGCGTCGCGCTGCCGCCCAGATGAGCGCGAATGCTGTCCTGCGTTTGATCGCGTGCCTCTGGTGCAACCAGTTCGTCGAAGTTCTGGCCTACCACCTCCCTGCGCGAGTACCCAGTCAGATACTCGGCCGCGCGATTCACTGCGATGATCTTACCTTTCAAATCGTGCAGAAAGATCACGTCGTTTGCGTTCTCAAACAGTTCGCGGAATCGTTCTTCGCTGCTGCGCAAAGCCTCTTCCGCCATGTGTCGCGCGGTGTCGTCCTGAAGCATCATGATCCGCGCATCCAGCCCCTTCATCGCAAACGCGAAAAAAACCATGTTGACCACCAGCTCCTGGTTGGAAGCGGTGCGATGCGAAAACGGGCCGATCGCGTTGATCGGCTTGCCCAGTTCACTCAGTAATTCGGCGTTGGTGCGGTGCCGGTCCGGAGCGAAAAGATCCATCAAATTCAATCGCCGAATCTCTTCGCGAGCATACCCATACAGGGATAAGGCGCTGTTGTTGGCTTCTAGAATTTGAAGTGAAACCGGATCGTAAACAATAGCCGGAACCGGGTTGTTAAAAAAAACGCTCTCATAGCCCGATATCCGTTTCTCGAGTCTTTCGACCGAAGCCTCCAGCTCCGCTACGCGCGCCCGCAAGGCCACGCTGGATTGCTGGCTTTCGTCAAGCTGCGCCGTGATTGCCTGGTTCATCGACGCCGCTCTATCCTCCGCATCAATACCTTAATGTAGCAGTCAAATGCGGCAATTTGCGCGCTTAAATCGGAAGCAATTTTGACTTATTCCCGTTTTTATTCCCTGGGACGATGGAGCGAATTCCTAGTCCCGGATCTAAAGCTAACGCTACGCCGTTCACCCGCCGGAACCACCGGCGACGCAAAATAGAATTGTGAGCTTCACCTTTCCGCACCCCCTCGCGCTCTCCTTCGTTCTCGCCGCTGCCATGCTGGCCCAGACGCCGCAAACGCCTTCTACCCCTCTCGCGCCGCCAACCCCGCAGAGTCCCCGTACCGTTCACACCCAGATCACAGCGCCCGACGAAAACCCTCCGGCTCCGAACGCCCAACCCCCAGTCTCGTCGCGCGTTGCTGAGATTCCGCTGCTCGATTGCTCCGGGCTGCCCTGCGTTGACATGGCTACCGCAAGTGGAAAGGCATTGCGTCTCGTCATCGACACCGCCGAAGCCAATCCCTATCTCGACACCAAGGTGGCGCAGGCGCTCGGGCTTCCCCTGCAGCCGCTCAAAGGCAATGGCGGTTCAAGCGTTCCCGAGGTCCAGCAGACCGTCGTCCGTGGCGCCCAGCTCGGTGATTTACCCATGGGCGATTTCCCGTTCCTGGTTTTGGACACGAACCAATCGGACAGCCCATCCAAAAAAACTCAGCCGTTTCCCGCCGACGGTGCGCTGACGTATCGCGCCTTTCAGAACCGGCGGCTCGAGATCGACTACGCTGATCACCTCGTGCGAATCTCCGAACCGCAGGACA
>JAVKSW010000531.1:0-2558 GCA_039583505.1 Bryobacteraceae bacterium
CATTCGTTCTGCACCAGGGCACGCAAACGTTAAACGTCGTATACGCCGGCGCCGACCCCCTTCCTGATACCTTCAGGGATAACGCGCAAGCGCTCGCCGATGGCCGTCTTGGTCCCGACGGCGTTTTCGAGGCGAACAAAATTCAGGCTAAGTGCGCGTCGAAATATGAAGCCAAGCCTCCGCAGCGCAGCCTCTCGCACGACGCCGTTTCGGGTTCGAAGCTCAGCGGACTCGCGCCTGGCAAAACCAGTGGTCACGTTTAATCACATCTAAAGGCACTTCAACCAAATGGAAAATATCGGAGCGCTTTCCATCCTGTTGGCCTTCTGCCTTGCCGTATTCGCAATTGCTTCCGCCATCGCTGGCAAATATGGCCGCCGGCCTTTTCTGGTAGTCAGTGCGGAACGCGCCGTATACGTTATCTGGGGCCTGCTGACCGTTGCATCCGCCATTCTCGTTACGCTGCTGATAAGCGGCGATTATCGTATCGCGTATGTCGCCTCGCACAGCGACAAGGCGATGCCCACGCTCTATAAATTCACTGCCTGGTGGGGCGGGCAGGAGGGCTCGCTGCTCTTCTGGAGCTGGATCCTCTCCAGCTACTCCGCGGTCGTGGTTTACACAAATCGGCGCAAGTTCCGCGACATGATGCCGATCGTCACCGCCATCCTGATGACCACCTTGGCCTTCTTCGTTGGCATGATCACCTTCGTCGCCAGCCCGTTTCAAGTCCTCATGGCCGGCCGCGGTGTCATCGATGTCGGCGACGGCACCGGTTTAAGCCCGCTCCTGCAATGGTGGACGATGGCGATTCACCCGCCCTTCCTGTACTTGGGCTATGTCGGCTTCACGGTTCCCTTCGCGTTTGCCATGGCCTCGCTCATCACCAAGCAGCCTGGCGAAGCGTGGATCCACACCACCCGTCGTTGGGCCATCGTTTCCTGGTTGTTCCAAAGCACCGGAATTTCATTGGGCATGTATTGGGCCTATACGGTACTCGGCTGGGGCGGTTTTTGGGGTTGGGACCCGGTCGAAAACGCCTCGCTCATGCCTTGGATCACCGCCACTGCCTTCCTGCATTCCGTCATGATGCAGGAGAAAAAGGGAATGATGAAGGTTTGGAACATGGTGCTGGTCTCCGCCACATTCCTGCTCAGCATTCTTGGCACAACGCTCACCCGCACTGGCCTCGTTTCCTCCGTCCATGCATTTGCGCAGTCGCCGGTGAAGCCGTATTTCACCACCTTCTTGATTACGGCGACGCTCCTCACCGCATTCGCAATTATCAGGAACCTGCCTTATCTCCGGAGCGAGGTCAAGCTCGAGAGCGTCGTCTCGCGCGAATCCAGTTTTCTCTTCAATAACCTCATCCTGCTCGCCAGCTGCTTCGCCATTCTGTGGGGCACTCTTTTCCCCGTTCTTATGGAAGCGCTCACTGGTGAGAAAGAGACCATCGACGCGCCTTACTACAACCGAGTGAACATCCCCATCGCCTTGTTCCTCATCTTTCTCACCGGCGTCGGCCCGCTCATCGCTTGGCGTAAGAGCTCAATAAGCAGCTTGAAACGCTCCTTCCTCGTTCCCGCCATTGTTGGCGTCGCCGTCATCGCAGTTTTGGCGATTTCCGGTATCCACCAGATTGCGCCGCTGATGTCGTTCGGCATCTGCGCTTTCGTTTTCGCCACCATCTTGGGCGAGTTTTGGAAAGGCTCGCGCGCCATCCAAGCCAAGGAGCACTTGCCGCTCCCCAGAGCCGCTTTCGAGCTCACTTGGCGTAATACGCGCCGCTACGGCGGTTATCTAGTTCATATGGGCGTCGTTCTTATGTTCATCGGTTTTACCGGCAGCGCGTTTAATCAGCACGAAACGCGGAATCTCGGTTTAGGCGAAACCATCCGCTTCGGCCGTTACAATTTGAAGCTGCTCAACGTGAACGATGGCGAAACACCCGATTATCAGTTCAGTCACGCCACACTCGGCGTCTCGAGAAACGGTCAGCAGACCGACGAGCTGAATCCGGAAGTCCGGGTCTATAAGAATAGCCAGCAGCAAAGCTCCATCATCGGCGTTCGCCGCCGCTTAAACGAAGATCTTTACATCAATTACTCCGGCATTCTCCCCGATCGCAGCAAGGCCATTTTTCAGATGTATATATTCCCGCTCGTCTCCTGGATCTGGATCGGGTATTTTGTTCTGCTGTTCGGGACCATCGTTTGTTTGATTCCAGGAAAAGTGCGCCTGCAGTACGCGCGCACGGAGGTCATCGGTTTTGCCAGTACGCCTGCGACAGTCGAATCTTAAGCTGCTGTTCGCGTTTTTTGTCGCAATTGCCCCGCTGTCCGCGCAGGATCCCACTTCGTATTTGACGCCCGATGTCATGCGCGTCGGCGAGAAGTTAGCCTGCCGCTGCGGTGGTTGCCGGAATACCGTCGGCAACTGTCCGATGCTTCGTTGCAGCTCCGCCGACCCGATGCGCCGCCGGATCTATCAAATGAAGACGCACGGCATGAGCGACACCGATATCGTCAACACCATCGTTCACGAACAAGGCATCGTGG
>JAVKSW010000532.1:0-2542 GCA_039583505.1 Bryobacteraceae bacterium
GGCGAGAGATGAACGTGCAGTTTACGAACACGTTTCCGTGATTGGCCTGGGTGTTGCGAATCCACATGAACGGTCCACGGGATTGAAGCTCACAGCGATCGAAGAAAGCGGGCCCAACGCCGAGCACCGTATCGCCATCGCCGACGATGCGGGTGTCGGTGAGATAGACCGATCCACGCAGGTTGAGTGCATCGCCGGAGCCCTTAATGTTCATATGGCTCACGATGTTCTTCGAGCCGAAAATCAAGAGACCTTCGGCCTGGCCAAAGAAATGGTTCGCGATTGAGAAATCGATCAGCTCAATGCCCGTGGAATCATAGACCGAGAAGGCACACCTGCGCGATGGTCCGGGCATGGGAGGGTTGAACGCGCTATTGTTTCCGTAACCCACCTGGACGTTTTCGCGATCTTCTCCGCGAAACGTGAGATTCGCTTTGTTTCGGAAAAAGACGATCTCTTCGTACGTTCCATTCCTGATGAAGATGGTCACGCGTTCAGGAGGATGGTCGGGCACGAAATCCACTGCCGCTTGAATCGTATTGAAATCCGCGGCGCCGTCGGCTGAAACAACTACACGAGTGGTATCCGCCGGAGGAGGCGCTGCTTTCGTCGTGAACGTCCAATTGCGGTCTGTGGCGATTCCGTTAAAGACCGCGAATGCCAACGTGAGCACACCGGGATCGATGTGTACGATGTAGCGGCGATGGTACTGCAGGACGTGGTTGTGAAGATAAACCGTAGCGACGTTGCCGTGAATGATGACCGGATAAAAGTGAAAATCGGGAAGGCCGCCGATGGTGGTGAGCTGATAATTGCGCAGGTCCGCGGGTGTCGTTCGGACGGCGGGAGTGGTGGTGGTGGGCGTGGGCGGATTCGGGTCGATTTCTCGAGGGGATACCGAACGGATTCTATGGGCCGGGTCAGGACCCGGCGGAATGCTGAGATCGAGGCTGTCGACCAAGCGATGATCGGCCGCATCAAAGATGCGGATCTGGCCCGATTTGCCGAGCACCGGAGCACTGGAAAACGTAAGGACAAGATGGGTATCGGGATTGACGCCGGTGGCTCCGTTCTTCGGAAAGAGCATCACAGCCGGCGGTTGTGCCTGGGCATGCTGCAATAACAGCATTGCGAATGCGGCAAGAGGAGCGCAGAGGCGAAGCGCAGAAAGCGATTTCATTAGAGGCGCCGAATGTTGCCTTCGCAGCATGGTTGGAGGACGGCGAGCGCCGGGCTAGCGGTCATGTTCCGCCAGACGCCTTACTGAGAACGATGTAGCGGACACTTCATAATGCAGCGCTTTCGATAATCGACTCTGAAAAGCTTTTGGCCTCAGCTAATCGCGTGGCAGCGCTTTTTCGATCGCTTACACGCGTCTTACGCTCTGATGCGGGGCAGCCATTTGCAGGCGGCGCCGAGAACGAAAAGGCCGAGGCCGAAAAGGGCGAAGGCCGCCGGTTCGGGAGTTGCCGTGGGTGAGGCGATGTCGAGCTGGAAACCTGACCAGTCGATTTCGGGGCTTAGGCTATTATTGCTTGAACCGGCCGCCCAGGTGCCGCTGATGGTTCCTGTCGCGCTGGTCACGCCGGTAATGATGCCGGTTACGGCGCTAACTGGGTCCTCGCTGCTCGGGTTTCCGTTTGCGGTATCGAAGCTGGAAGCGCCTACGGTGAAGACCTCTTCCCGGTTGCCAAGCTCGTCGTAGCAATAGAGAAACAGCGTAAAGCCCTGGTCGGACGGCAGGCCGCTGAAGGTGAAGGTACTTGGACTGTACGCAAAGGCGTAGGTATCGGGCAAAGCAGGGGTGCCGTTGTACGCGCCGTTAACCTCAGAAATGATAAGACCAGCTCCCGTATTCGCGCCGGTGCTGGCGACCAGATTGCTGAATGAGACTGCGCCACCAGCGAAATAATAGGATATTCCCAGCCCATTCCAGATATTCGAGTTATGGAACTGCGAATCGGCGGTAGCCGCATCCGGCTCGACGCCGCTGTAAATGGTTGCGGCACCGTTAAGGGCCGCGGAGTCATAGAACTGGCCGCTGATGATGGTATTGGCTTGCAGGTCAGTGGCTGCGAAACAGATGAAAGCCGTTGCGCTTAAGAAAGTGGTCATTAAGTTGAAACGCATTCGAAGGGATTCCTCTCTATCCAGTGAGTTCCGCCTCGCGCTGGGCGGGCAGTGGAACGTCGACGGCAAGTCTTTGCCTAGACGAGTAGTATAGCCTGCAGACTATTCCGGAGCGAATCCATGGAATCGTCTCCAATCCGTCTCGTTTCCTAAATCTCTCAAAATTTGCGACTTAGATGGCGTCGCCGGCAGCCGCGCAGACAGGCTGAAGGGCCGAGTTGAATGTAATGAAGCTCCTGTTTGGACATCCGTGGCAAAGGTGCTGCGCTTTAGACCGAATGGACTCGACCTGCAACGCTATGAGCCTCCGGCGCGCTGGGCGGAGATTCCCGCTATCGAAAATTCCGCTCGAACTGTTGATCCTGCTGGTGAAGCGGCGGGAGATTGCGGCGGCGCTACGGCCGGATCCGAT
>JAVKSW010000533.1:0-2538 GCA_039583505.1 Bryobacteraceae bacterium
GATCGAAGGCGATATGCGCATGGCTATAGTTAGCCAGCGCCTGCGTTTCCGCGCTTTCCGCCGAAGCGAGCGCTTGTTCGTCGGTCACGACTTGAAACACCGTCGAGGCGCCCAGAGTATATTTCTTCTTGTCGGCATCCAGTGTCTGCTGCTGCAGAATGCGCGCCTTCACGGCGGAGTCGTATCGCACGCGGGCCTGCCGCAACCCGATGACCGCATTCTGCACGTCCACGCGAACCTGATTAACGCCCTTTTGCAGCACCAGCTCGTTCTGCCTCAATTCCAGCGCGCTGGTCACGTAATCGGATTGCGCGGCGCGGTTGCGCAGCGGGATGTTCAATGAGAGCCCGGCGGAATAGCTCGGAAAATTGCGGCGGAGGATCTGGGACAGTAAATTGCCGTACCCGCCGACCAGGAACGGATCCGCCGGCACGAACGGCGTGCCCAAATAGTTCGAAGTCCCCGTGAGAGCGTTGTTTGTCAGTTCGGCGAAGACCTGAAGCGTTGGTTTCAGCCCGTTCTTGATCGCCTTCAAATTGATCTGGTTGCTGTCGATATTGATCTTGTCCTGCGCGATTTCGACCCGGTTGTTCAGGGCTCTTGGAACCAGTTGGTCTAGCGGCGGCAAGTCCTCCTTTTCCGGCAACTGGATGGTGTCGAGAGGAACTACATGAACATCGGCCATGGTCGGACTCGCGACGCCGTTCCGGCTCAATGCACTCTTCAGAACGGTCTCCTGCTGAACCAGGTTTGTCTGTGAGATCAGCAGATCCTGCTGGCTGGAATAGACCTGCGCCTCTGCGCGCGTGACTTCAATGGGAGCCAGTGTCCCAATCGCCACCTGTTTCTTGTTGTCTTCGTAAAGCGCCTGAGCGGTTGCCAGTTCATTTTTTCTGGCCTTTACATCCTCGTTGAAACTCACCAGATCCCAGTACAGATTGAGGACGGCCGAAATCGTGGTAATCAACTGGCTTTTGAATTGCAGATCCGATACTTTTTCATTGTTCTTCGACACGCGAATATTGCGGCCCAGGACGGCCGTGCCAAAGCCTTGCAGAAGATTTTGCTGGACCACCAGATCCAGACTGCCTTGCGTAAAAGGATTCACGCTGTAAGAAAGGCTGTTGTATTGGCTTCTTAGGCTCGAATACGTAAGCTGAGTGTACGTTCCGAAATCCGAGTATTGGGAATACTCTGCCTGGTAAGTGCGGACGTAGGAGACCAGCGCGGTGGTGCCAGTCAACACGGTATTGCTTTGCGGGCTGGTGTTATGCGCGAAGTTCGCGTAGAGCAACACACTCGGATCAAGGTTCGGGATCGTCGGACCCAGCTGTGTCAACACGCTCGAGCTTACGCCCGCGGCTGCCGAGGACGCCGCCCCGCCGCTGGCATTCAGGCTCACGCCGGTTAAGCTCACGCTCTGTGGTCCTGCCGCTACCGCCGCTCCAACGGGCCGCAACAAGCCGCCGCCCTTCGCGCGCAGTGTCACTTCCTTGGTGAGCAGCGGGCCGTAGCGCTGGATTTCGATATCAAGATTGTTCTCGAGCGCCAGTGCAATGACGTCCTGGGCGGAGAGGTATAAATTTCCAGCGCGCACCAGCGCTTCCAGCCGGTCGGAATTGGTGAGATTGATCGGCGGAATATAGCGCTGTTGGTAAGGCCGGGTCAGCCAACCTAAGCCGCCTTTGGGTGGCTCAATTCTGATCGCGTTCTGGGCGGTTAACGAACCAGCAAGCAATAGCAAGCTGCATAGCAAACACAACGGTGGTTTGAATCTTCTCATCAAAATGGTTTGGAACCTTTGTACAATCGCGGCAGACGGAGCAGTCTTAGAAAAGAACGAGTCAGGTAGTGGCCAGGTTCCTGATTCCTTTCGTGATCTCTCATCGTATCGCAGCAAGCATGGGTCTTCTATTGAAGACCGAAGCTCTCACTCGCGGGACTGAAGCAGCAGTTCGCACGAGGGATTCCAATCGTGCGTGAGCAGGTAACGCGTTCATTCTGCACCGGAATTTGGCAGCAGGTGGAAGTATGTATCTCCCGCCCGTGTCCGTTTCTGGGAAGCCCTGGCATGACTTTGAACACGGTTTCTGCCTCCGCGAGCCCCCGTGGCGCTGCTGTTATCCTTCGGCTGTGACCGCAGCCGGTGCCAGAACTAAACTGGCCGATTGCTGAACGCCGCCCGATGCGTAAATTGCGCCTCGAGATCGCTTATGACGGGACGGACTTCAACGGCTGGCAAGTGCAACCGGGTTTGCCAACCATTCAGGGCGTTCTGGAGGAAGTGATTGGAAGCATCGAAGGCAAGCCGGTTCACGTGGCGGCTTCCGGACGCACCGATGCGGGCGTGCATGCACTCGCGCAAGTGGCAGCCGTGGCGATTGAGAATCCCATTCCGGCTGACAATTTCCGGCGAGCAGTAAACCGGCTTTTGCCGCACTCAATCCGCATTACTCACGTGGCGGAGGCCACTCCGGAGTTTAACCCGCGCTTCGATGCGCGCCGCAAAACGTACGAGTACCGGATCTTCCGCGAAGA
>JAVKSW010000534.1:0-2535 GCA_039583505.1 Bryobacteraceae bacterium
CCCCAGACGAGTCTGCACTCTTTCGATCGCGCAATCGAGCCAAACGGTCACGCCGTTATTCGCAATCAGCTCCCAATTTCGTGCCTGCACGAATGCGCCTCCGCCCAGTGCAACCACGCAAGGATGCCCCGCTTCGATTCGCGTTACCCGGTGACGAATCGCTTCCGTCTCGAGTTCGCGGAACACTTCTTCGCCGCGCTCTTCGAAAATTTGCGCGATCGTCTGTCCCGCCTTGCGCTCGATCTCGCTGTCCATATCCGCAAAGGGCCACCCGATTTCGCCCGCGAGCGCACGGCCAATTGTCGTTTTTCCGCTTGCCATGAACCCGACAATGTAAAGCCCCGGAGTGCGCTTCAGCTTCAGGATCATTCATTTACGATAGTAGTCCCGCTCGCGGCCTGAGGCCCTTAAGCGCTGCAACGGATAATGGTGTCATGGGTACGCAGATGCTTCCTCTTTTCCCGCTTTCGCTGGTGCTGCTGCCGGGAATGCCCTTGCCTCTGCATGTGTTTGAGGACCGCTACAAAGAAATGATGGGCGACATCCTTCCGGTCGAGGGCGAGTTCGGCGTGGTACTCGCCAAGGAAGACGGCATCGTGAACATTGGCTGCACCGCGACTGTGCTGAAGGTTCTCCGCAAGTACTCAGATGGCAGGCTCGACCTACTGGCCGCCGGCCAACGCCGGTTCCACATCGATTCGCTCGACCAGGATAAGGCCTATCTACGGGCCGCTGTCGAGTATTTCGACGATGAAGATGTAGACGAAGTTCCGCCTGAGCTCCGTCAGAAGGCGAGTGCGGCTCTGCGCCAGCTAATGCAAATCGAACAGCCCGAGCCTCTCGAAAAAATCGAGAGCGCGCGCCTGAGCTTTCAAATCGGGCAACTTGTTTCCGACCTGGACAAGAGGCAAACTGTTCTTTCGCTGCGCTCGGAAGTGGAAAGGCTGGAATATCTGCTGCGCATCGTGCCCGAGCATATTACACAGCGAAAATACATCGCTCTTGCCAAGAGAGTCGGTCCCCAAAACGGGCACGCTAAGCACGTCACCGGTGCTTAGTTCCGGCCGGAGATGACACGCCAGCACCTCATCTTCGATGCCGACGATACGCTATGGGAAAACAACATCTATTTCGAGGACGCATTCGACCAGTTCTGCAGTTACTTGTCGCATTCCTCGATGTCCTCGCACGAGATTCGGGCCGTTCTCGATGAGATTGAGCGAGCCAACGCGAAGATGCATGGCTACGGTTCCCGCAATTTTGGTCGCAACTTGGCCGAATGCTATGAGCGGCTGGCGGAACGCGACATTTCGGGAACCGATCTCGAAGCGGTAAAAAGTTTTGCGCACGCGATTCTGGAGAAGCCGATCGAGTTGCTCGCCGGTGTGACGGAAACCGTCGCGCAACTGGCGTCCAGACATGAGTTGACTATCTTCACCAAAGGCGATCGGGACGAGCAGCTCATTAAAATCGAACGCTCCGGTCTGGCGCCGCACTTCGCGCACACGGCTATCGTGAAAGAAAAAAATGCATCGGCTTATCGCCAGCTCGCCGTTGAGCGCGGCTTCGATCCCGGGAGAACATGGATGATTGGCAACTCTCCGAAATCGGATATCAATCCGGCCCTCGCCGTGGGACTAAACGCGGTGTATGTGCCGCACCCGCGCACTTGGGGATTGGAACAGGAAGACGTTCCCGAAAATCACCCTCGCCTGCTGAGAATCAGCCGTATTACGGAACTCACGAGCTACCTATAGCACTCTACCGGAAAGCGGCGGCCGAGGACGACGCAAACGACAACAATGCCGACGGAAAGATCCCCAGGATCAGTATTCCGATAGCGCTCGCCCAAATCGCGATGTTCAGGCCGGCCGATGGACGCGGCAGTTGCTCGGCCGCGGCGCCCGGTTCCTGCATGTAGATGGCAACAATAATTTTCAGGTAGTAGTAGGCCGCAATTGCGCTATTGATCAGCCCGAGAACTGTCAACCAGACCAGGTGCGAGTTTAGCGCCGCCTGGAACACATAGAACTTGGCGAAGAAGCCGCCGGTCAGCGGAACACCGATCAATGAGAATACGAAGATTGCGAGCAGTGCCGCGGTAACCGGCTCGCGCTTTCCCAAACCCGCGAGGTCGTCGATCTTGACGTACCGCTCGTTGCGCGATGCCACATGGCTGACCACTGCAAAAGCGCCGATGTTCATCAGCGCGTAAGAGGCCAGATAGAACATCGCGGCCGAAATCCCAACATCGGATGCCGCCGTCAGCGCCACCATTACGTACCCGGCATGGGCGATGGAGCTGTAGCCGAGCAATCGTTTCACGTTCGTCTGCAACAGCGCGGCAAAATTGCCGATCACCATCGTCAGCAAGGCACAAGCCCAAACCAGCCACATCCAGCGGTCGTTCATCGGACGGAACGAAGTCATGAACACGCGGAAGAACACCGCGAATGCAGCCGCTTTCGGACCTGCCGACATGAACGCGCTCACCGGTGCGGCGGCACCCTGATACACGTCCGGCGCCCAGATCTG
>JAVKSW010000535.1:0-2532 GCA_039583505.1 Bryobacteraceae bacterium
GCCTGGGCGGCCTGAAGCAGAAAACGGCCGGAACCTGCGCCCGGGTCGACAATGCGTTCAGGAGTTTTCTGATCTGCTGCCCAATCGACCATAGCCCGAACGATCAGCGCCGGTGTGTAAGTCGCGCCGTTCGCACGTCTATCTTCTGATGGCCGCAGGGTGCAAAACGCTTCCCCGAGCGGGTCGAAACCGGCGCGGATAAGTGCGCGCAATGTCGAGAACGTGGCTTTATTCAAAGGTCTAACGTTCTTCAGCCCGCGCACGAGGAAGGCTTCCTGCTCTGAGAAGGGCTGGACTGTCTCGGCGCCGAGGGCGACGGCGGCACTAATCAACTCGCCTTCGGTCGTAAAAAGGTGCTCGAACTCGCTCCAGAAATGTAGCTGACGGCCTGTGAGCTGCAATGGCGGATTCTCGGCAGTCGCCATTCAGAGGCTCCTTAAAGCTAAAGGATAAAACAAAACCATGATGCTATGTTCTTCGGGACCGGGGAAAGCCTCCCCCAACAGCGGTGCAGTCCAGTACCTGTTAAGTCTATCGTCCTCCACTGAGCAAAGGCTTGACCTCAGGAAACGGATCTTAAAGCACACTAAGCACGGCAACGCGGCTTCTATACTGAGGTGGTGCCGTTCAAGTTAGGCATCGATTACCAGCCGCGCGGCGATCAAGCTACCGCTATCGAACAACTGACGCGCGGTGTGTTCGATGGCGAGAAGCACCAGGTGTTGCTGGGAGTCACGGGCTCGGGCAAAACCTTCACCATGGCGAAACTCATGGAGGCATTTGGCCGCCCTTCGCTGGTTCTCGCCCACAATAAAACCCTGGCCGCACAGCTTTATCACGAGTTCCGGACTTTCTTCCCGCAGAATTCGGTCGAATACTTTGTCAGCTACTACGACTACTATCAGCCGGAAGCGTATATGCCGGCGGGCGATATTTACATCGAGAAGGAAGCCACGATCAATGACGAATTAGACAAGCTGCGCCTCTCGGCTACACGGTCATTGTTCGAACGGCGCGATTGCGTGATTGTCGCCAGCGTAAGTTGCATCTACGGCCTGGGCTCGCCGGAAGCGTATTACGGCATGCTGCTGATGCTCGAAAAGGGGCAGCATATCAGCCGGAAAGAGATACTGCAGCGGCTAGTCGAAATATTGTATGAGAGAAACGATCACGATTTTCGGCGCGGCACGTTTCGGGTACGCGGCGATGTGATTGAGCTATACCCTACTTACGACGACAACGCCTATCGCATTGAGCTGTGGGGCGACGAGATCGAATCGCTCAGCCAGATCGATCCGCTTCTGGGCCAGGTGAAGCAGACCTATCTCCGCCTGCCCATCTATCCCAAAACGCACTACGTGATGGACGAGCCGACTCGCCAGCAGGCCATGCAGAGCATCGAGAATGAGCTGCAATGGTGGCACAAAGAGCTGGAAGCGCAAGGCAAGCTGGTGGAAGCGCAAAGGCTGTACCAGCGCACCATGTTCGATCTGGAGATGATCAAGCAGATTGGATATTGCCACGGGGTTGAGAATTATTCGCGGCATTTCTCCGGGCGGCTGCCGGGCGAAGCGCCGCCTACGCTGCTCGATTACCTGCCGAACGACGCGATGATTTTTATCGACGAGAGCCATCAAACGATTCCCCAGTTGCAGGGTATGTACCACGGGGACCGCTCGCGGAAGGACGTATTGGTCCAGTACGGTTTCCGTCTTCCGAGTGCGCGCGACAACCGGCCGCTCACTTTTGAAGAGTTTGAAAATCGAGTGAACCAGGTGGTCTATGTCTCGGCGACCCCTGGCCCGTATGAATTGACGAAATCGGCGGGCGTGGTGGTGGAGCAGGTGATCCGGCCTACCGGACTGGTGGACCCGGAGTTAGAGGTTCGGCCCATCAAAGGACAGGTGGACGATTTACTGCATGAGATCCGGCTGCGCGAGGAGCGTAACGAGCGAGTGCTGGTGACGACGCTGACGAAGCGGATGGCCGAAGATTTGGCGGAATACTACTCGGAAGTGGGTGTCAAATGCGCGTACTTACATTCGGAAGTCGATACGCTGGATCGCATTAAAATTCTTCGCGATTTGCGCCGCGGAGCTTATGATGTCCTCATCGGAGTGAACTTGCTCCGCGAGGGACTCGATCTTCCCGAAGTTTCTCTGGTTGCCGTTCTCGATGCCGACAAGGAGGGGTTTCTTCGCTCTAGCGGTTCGTTGATCCAGACGGTTGGCCGGGCCGCGCGAAACATAAACGGTCGCGCTATTCTTTATGCCGATGTGATGACTGCGAGCATGCAGCGCGCTATCGGCGAGACCGAGCGCAGACGCGCGCTGCAACAGGCTTACAACGAAGCGAACGATATAACGCCGCAATCCATTATCAAACCGATCGACATGAGCCTTGTGGCGGTTGCCGAAGGCGATTACGTCACGGTTTCTCTCGACCTGGAGACGGCGCCGGAGACCGATTTGACGCCCGAGGATCGTGATGCGCTCATCGCTGAGTTGGAATTGAAGATGCGTGAAGCGGCGA
>JAVKSW010000536.1:0-2519 GCA_039583505.1 Bryobacteraceae bacterium
AGCGGTATGAATTTCACCTTGCCAGGAACGGCGGAGGGGCCGAGTGTCGAAGCCGATCTGAACGGGTCTGACATCGTCTTTGCTCTTGGACCGGACATCCTGTTATCCTGGGCCGTCTGCACTCTCAGCGAGAACGCGGATCACTCGAAGCTGTATCGCTGCCAGCTCAAACCGGGATATCGATTCAAATAATCCGGATCGCATCTCCGTGCGATCCTAATGTTCCAGGACGTCGTGCAGAACCAGGACGTGGTGCAGAACAATGATGCGACTGTTCATCAGAGAGATAGCAGGCACCGACGCGGAAGCTGCCGCACAACTGAGCGACGAGCTAGGTTATCCGGTTCCAGTCGATGCAATGCGGCGGCGCATCGAGAACGTCGGGTCTTTAAAAGATCACGTTGTTTACGTCGCCTGCGTTTCGAACACGGTGGTCGGCTGGATCGATGTCGGCATCATTCACCACCTTCAAAGCGAAGCTTATGGAGAGATCGGCGGTCTTGTTATTTCGCAGGCGCATCGAAACGGTGGCATCGGTCGAAAACTCGTCGCCGAGGCTGAGCAGTGGGTTGCGAATCAAGGTATTTCCCGAATGCTCGTGCGCTCGCAAGTCGCGAGAGAAGCAGCGCATCGCTTTTACCTCCGGGAAGGTTATGCAAGAACGAAAACCTCGGCGGTGTTTTCAAAGCAGCTCACGTAAGGCCGATGCAACACAGAGGCGCGCGTCGCTTGGAATGGCAATATTGACAATGTCAGGCCAAAAATGGAAAAAGCCGCCGAATCGGATCCTCGGGTTTATTTTGCAGCAGAGCGAACCTTCCTCGCCTGGATCAGAACCGGCCTCGGTTTAATGGGCATCGGCTTTGCAGTGGCACGGTTCGGGCTCTTTCTCCGGCAACTGGGCGCCAGGGAATCGCACATGCCGGCCCACGCGACAGGCATTTCCGTCTGGTCTGGAGTGGCGCTAGTGGCGCTGGGTGTAATCGTGAATATCAGTGCCGTAGTCAGGCATTTTCAGTTAGTGCATGAGCTAAATTCAGGCACCTGGGCGCCGGGACGCATTTCGACGGACGCAGTGATTCTTGCTCTATTGCTGGCGGGAGTGGGTGTAGGGATGGCAGTTTATCTCATCGTGGTCCATTGAAATTGTCTCGTGCGTCTCGTCCGTTAGAATTGCTCGAATCAATGTACCGAAGAGTTCACGAATGGATTGCTGTGCTTTTGCTGCTCGTCATGTTCGTGCTTGCCGGAGGCGCGGCTCTCCGCGAGTCCGCCACCGTCGACGAACTAGCTCACGTCGGCGCTGGATTGAGCTACCTGCAATACCTCGATCTTCGACTCAACCCTGAACATCCTCCGCTCGCCAAGGTGTTGGCCGGGGTGCCGCTCGTGGTCCGCGGCACGCGTGCCGATTATTCGAGTAATGCCTGGAAACTCTCCGACACCTTTTTCCCCGCTTATATGACCGAATGGATGTTCGGTGATGCGGTGCTCGGGCGCTGGAACCCTTGGAAACCGACACTGCTGTGGGCTCGCGTGCCGATGCTGATTCTGACTTTACTGCTCGGCTGGATGGTCTACGTCTACGCGAGGCGCTTCGGCGGTCCTTGGGGCGGGTTGCTGTGTCTCGCCGTATACGTCACGACTCCGGTATTTCTGGTGTTCGGTCCGCTGGTGTTGACGGATCTGCCCGTTACGCTCTTCTCGCTCATCGCGCTTTGGCAGCTTGGCGAAGTGTGGAGCGTCCCCTCGCGGCGGAACGCTCTTCGTTTTGGGCTGGCTCTTGCTGCGTCCCTGCTTTCGAAGTTCACCGGGCTGTTATTGTTCGCGGTGATCCTCGCACTGTTCGTGCAAACTCGCTTCTGGCCGACAGCCGCCGAACCGGCCGAAAAAGTCGAACGGAAAGCGTGGCGCCGCGCTCGTTGGCGAAGCATCGTGCGGGGCGTCCTGTACGGCTCGATTGTCGTCTATGCAGCCTATCTCTTTCTTTCGTTGCATCAACCTGATGACGCTCTGAACCGGATTGGAAGCGGTGCGTGGGCATGGCTGCTTCGTCGCCCTCTCCTGCCCATCTGGCTTTATGTTCGAGGACTTCTTTTGATGTTGATCACCGGATCACGGCCTACTTTTCTTCTGGGACATGCCTACCCGCATGGCGTTCCCTTCTACTTCCCGGTCGTATTCGCGCTGAAGTCGACGCTCGGGTTCCTGCTTCTTCTAGTCCTTGCCGCCGCGGTCGCCGTCCGTCTTCGCAAAACTCGCACGGAACGCACCACCAGCATCCCCGATGCATTCCGTCCTCATTGGCGCGTGTTGATGATCGGCTTCTTTGTCTTTCTGATCGTGTGTCTGCTCAGCCGCCTCGACATCAGCATCCGGCACTTTATGATCCCGATTGTGCTGCTCATCCTGATGCTTGCGCCCGTGCCCCGTATGCTGAACGAGCTTCCGGGCCGGAGATTGATGCAAGCGATTACCGCCGCGCTCGTTGTGAGCTGCTTTTACGCGTGCATCGCCGC
>JAVKSW010000537.1:0-2505 GCA_039583505.1 Bryobacteraceae bacterium
CGGGTCCTGTTCCACGCCGATAAAACCCGCAACACGCTCGAGAACTTCTGGCAGGAGAGCGATTGGAACCAACAGTTGTACGCCGCGATTTTCGGGCATTCGAGCGAGCAGTGCATCACTTTGACTTACATGGGCAAGGCCTACAGAGCGCGGGTTATACCGATCGACGGTCTGGCCCAGGCAAACTGGTCACTCGTCGTATACCGCGATCTCACGTTCGTCCGCACGCTGAACCTGCAGACCACGGCCATGGCGGCTACCCTGTTCCTGATCATCCTCACGGCGCCGCTTGTAATTATCGTGATCTGGCGAGGCAGTTGCCGGCCACACTTTGTCGCGGAATGGCTTTGGCCGCACGCCGGAAGAACCGCGACTTATATCTACCAAACCGCACTGTATGGACTCTTGATAGTGCTGCTGCTCTGCATCGCTGCTTTCAGTTCGAGCGAGGAGGCGATGGCCGCGTGTGTCCTCATCCCGTACACGGCGTTGGCGTTCACGTTCTGGGCTATCCGTCTTTTCCCGTCCGGCACGCCTGAACCGTACCAGCGCAACCGGGCGGAGACGGTGGTCGCCGCATTCCTGACCGGAGTCGCGGTATGTGGGTTTGTCTGGCTCCTAGTCGCACAGTGGCAGTATCTTCACGCGCTTGCTTGGTTGCTCCCCATCTGGCTCGTTGCGACCCTGCCGCTGCGCCAGTCGAACGGCGCACGCTTACTCAGGCGGTACAAAGCGCGGTTCTCGAAACCGTATGAGTCGAAAGGTGAGCAGCAGGACCCTGGCGATCTCGCATCGCGGTATGTCGGCTGGTATGCGTGGAGTGTATTGCTTCTGCTCTTGCTGATTGGCATTCTCACGCCGCTGGTTCTATTCCGCGACAGCCTCAGAATTGAGGCCCGGCTCCTTATTAAGGAAGCGCAATTGCACCTGGCCGCATCGGCCGAACGGCAGCAGGCCCTTCTGCGAAGCCAGTGCGATGCGGAACAGCGCAGCCTCGCCGAATGCCGCGAGTTCGCGATGATACCGTGGACTCCTCGCACCGATCGCCAGGTGAGCCCTCCTCCCTGGAGCCGGACCCAACTCCTTCCGCTTTATAAAGACGATGCCAGGCGGCCAGATTTTCTCCCCCATTCCGACATCGAAAGCACGGAACTGTACAGCCCCTGGTTTCAACGCCTCATCTACCTCTTGCACCACAATTACAATCAACCGGCGGCGGAGATGTCCGGCGTTATTTCCGATCGGGGAGTGCCCAAAGCCGCCAGGTTCAAGAGCGGATCCGAAGAGCAGCCAGCCGGCGAAGCGGGTGCGGCTCCCGAGTGGAGCTGGTGGGAGACCAATTCCAAAATCACTCTTCGCAAGCACGGATCCGAGCCTCAGGTCTACACAAGCGGCGATCCCGCCGCCCGGCGCGAAAAGGATATGGATCTGGTTCTCGAAACTCCATTTCGGCCAAGCGCCGCTCGCGACACGTGGATTGAGATTGGCGTAGCGCTCATCGCCCTGTTCCTGATATGCGGGCTGTTTCTGGCGATCGCGCGCAGAGTGTTCCTGTTTCAAATCGTGCCGCACAGGATCAGCGGAGCCAGGCAGGCAGCGGAGGCGATTCGTCAGGGTCGCAATGTCGTGATCCTGCTGCCGCCGCAATCCAACTGGCGACTGGATACGCCCACCTATCGCTTCGATGTGCGAGAGCATGCGACCACTCCGAAATGGGCCGAACTGCTGGATCTGAACGCCACGATCCCGGTAAACACGTTGGTGGAGATCCGCGGTTTCGAAAGCCCCGATGACCCGGAAAACCATAACCAAAAATTCGTGCTTCTCGATCGGCTGCGGGCGCGCCCCGGGACGCAGATCGCGGTCGTCATGGTCGTTGGTCCCTCGATCGAGGACTACCGCCGCCAATTCGCCGGATTTGAGGTGATCGATTTTCGGGAAGAACCTCTATTGTGGCTCGCGGCCTACGCCGGACCGGCAAGAGACCAGCTTTGGAAAGAATGTGCGCCCGTGCCCGCCTTGTGGCCTTTGGGAGCGCAGCTTGCCGCCGAGCTAAGGAGGGAACCCGACCTGCAGCATGACCGTACCTATACAAACGCCGACATCGCAGCCGAGGTTCTCGAAAAGGCCGAGCTTTATTACCGGCTGGTCTGGAACGAGTGTTCGCCCCTTCAGAAATTCGTTCTGTCGCAACTGGCGACCGATGGTGCGCTGAATCCGACGAACGCGCGGACCATTCAGCAGTTGGTTCGACGCGGCCTGATTGTCAAAGATCCGCAATTCCGCATTGTGAATGAGAGCTTCCGCCGTTTCCTCGCATCGGTGCCGAGCCAGCACCTGCGCCGCGAGTGGCTGCAGGAGTCCCGCAAAACAGGCTGGGGCAAAGCGCATGGCGCTTTCTTCACCGTGATGGTGGTCGTGGGGCTGTTTCTGCTTACCACGCAAAACGGACTCTGGAACTCCGCCGCCGCGTATGTGACCACGGCGCTGGGTGCTCTCGCGACC